>NZ_JBKWZF010000022.1:0-28687 GCF_046991905.1 Finegoldia sp.
TAACTACATTATATCCATTTCAGGAGATATTGTCGATAAATAATAGGTTATTAGAAATACTAATGTGCTTTTATTCTGTTGTCTAATAGATCTCGTAAAAAGGGAATTATTGAATTAATAATAATTGCGGAGGATTTTTTCTCTTGTTGTTCGCTTTTTTTTCTTTTATTAAACATATCTAATAAAAATTTATAATCATTCTTTGGCTCAAAATCATTATAATAATTTGGAACAAATGCACCAATATTATATAAATATTCCAATAATTTTCTTGAAAATAAATCAGATGATATTGTAATATATTCATTGTTTTCAACAGCGTGTAAAAGTTTAAATAGATCTTCTTTTAATTTAGCTTCATTTTTTAATTTATCTACACCAAACTTACTAATACATGAACTCCCGATAGGGTAAATAATATTATTGTTTATACGATTTTTGATAGTGAAAAGATAGCGTAACCCTTCTTTTCCGCATGTACATTGACCTGCACAATCTAGATCTTCTTCTACATCTACTATATCCCATTCTTTAACGGCATCTTTCCAATTATCGGATTCTGAGTTGTTTATAACGGTTTTTATTAGATTTTCTTGATATTCTTTTTGTTTGGACAAAATTTGTTCCTCCTTAAATCATAAACTTGCGTTATACATGAACATTTTTAGAAATGTCACAAACATCGCCTTATCTTCGATAGTATTAATTTTGTCAGAGATATCGATGTTATTGGCATTAAAAACATCTTTTATAATTTCTAAAAAGTCGTTGTCGCCTTTTTCCGTAGGTCTACAAATGCTTATTCTATTAACAATATATTGTTGACTATCTTTATCTAATTTTTTAAAATCTTCTGTAATTTCTTCTGCAATTTTTCTCAACTTGTTGTTGTTTTCAATCATTTGTTCTTTCTCCTTTTGTACGGTTTTTTTTATGAATGAAATAATCTCGTTTTTCATATCACTATTGTTTCTTTCGCAAATTTCCTTAAATTCGTCTTTGAGGGCGTTATCGATAGTGAAACTAATAGTGGACTTTTCTTTTGCTTTTTCTAAATCTGCACTTATTTGTTCAAGTTCTTTTTTTATATCCATAAAATCCTCCTTATAAATATATTATAGCTTTAACTTGTCAACGTGTCAACATGTTTTCTACCTTTTCACACGATTATTTCCAAAAGAAATGGGGGAATAACAGCAATACAAATAGATAAGAAAAAATAATCGCACGATTAACGCACGATTATTTTCAAAAGGTGTTTATATGATTATTTTACTTTTTTTATTAATTTTCTTATTTTTTCACGTTCAACATATAGATAGCCTAATAAACTTGCGAGAGATATGCTAAACATAGAGATTAATAAGTTTTTATTAGACTTTTCGCCGGTTTTTGGAGAATTGCCATTTTTTGTATTTTCGTTATCGACATTTTTGTTCTTTTCGTTACTAACATCAGGTGATGTGCCATCAGCACTATCAACGCGTACTGTAAAGTCATTTATTGGAGTTTTTCCACTAACGTTTGTTTTATTATTTTTCCAATAAACTTCACCAGATATGTTTTTATATTCTCCTAATTTATTAGTATCAACATTATAGAACTTCCCGCCAATTATTGAATAATTGTCATTACATCCGAAAATAGAATCCCATTTTATTTCTTGACCTTTAAATAATATGATTGGTTTATTTTTGTATATATCTTTAACATATATTCCAGGCACTTCTTTTTCGTGTTTTTTAGTTCCGTTTTTATTTTCTTCAACGGTGATTTGAGGTTTTGTTTTATTTTCTTCTTTAGTTGTTGTTTTGTTATCTTCTTTAACACCATCATCTTTAACTTCTTTAACGGTTAAGAAGATTTCAATAATGTTATTATCCTTTTCAAATGTTACGTTGATTTTATTTTTTTCTTTATCAAGAGTTACGCCTGATGGGGTAGTAGATTTAACTATAACATATTTACTATTTTCCAATGTTATAGGTTCGTTACAATCAATAATGATATCAGATCCATCAGGAGAAGATTTTGTCATGTGACCGATCATTTTTCCTTCTGTGTCTTTTACAACTACATTTAAAGTAGCTTCAAATCCTTTATTAGTATCTTTATCGGTAGTTTTTGGGAATTTTACTGAAATTTTGTTTTCTTGATTTTTATATCCATCACTAACTTTCTTTAAGGATATTTCGTACTCTTTTTCTGGATCAAGATTTGTGAATTTTACATTTCCATTATTGTCACTTTTTTCTTCTGTTAATATATCTTCTTTGTCTTTTTCTCTAATTTCAAATATAAAATCTTTTAGAAATTCATTGTTATTTTTGTTATATACTTTAAATTCTACGCTATTATCAGCGTTGTATTTTGTTACGCTAAGATCGTATTCTAGAGCTTTTTCTGTATCATTTTTGGTATTTTCTTCTATTATTCTTTCTTTTGATATTTTTTCTAATATGTCTTTTTCTTTATAATCCTTGTTAAAAAATCCTTTGTTATTTTCAACGGCTGTTTTTTCAAGATTTTTAATAATTTCGGAGTATTTAACATTAGGTGCAATAGTCATTGGCTTTGCGATACCGTCTCGTATTAACTTAAAGTTAAACATTGTATCACCACTCCATACATAAGCTAAAACTCTTCCGTATTTATCCGTCTTTTGGATATCGAATTCTAATTCAACATCACGATTTTCTAAGTATCTTTTTGTATATTTAGAGGCAATTTTACCTTCAACTGTATTTTTTTCTTCTTTTGGATTAACTGATTCGGGTGTATCAACTCCAATTAACCTTATGGTTTGTTCCTTACCGTCAATCATACACTTAAAAGTATCTCCATCTACTACTCTTAATACCTTTACTTTGACAAGATTTACAGCTTTTAATTTGATATTTTTGTCGTTTTCTTCTAATTTTTCGGTTTTTGTTTCAATCTTTGTAGGCGTTTGGTTATCTGCTAATACATTCACAGGAAGTACACTACTTGCAATTAAACAACAAGCCAATAATTTCATCATTTTTTTATTTTTTCTCATATTCTTCGATAAGGGAAAGTTTATCCCCAATCTCCTTTCCTTATTATTTCGTTATTGTTATACCCACAATATTATTAATTACTAAATAAATAGTAATAAACAATGACAGTTTTACTGTCATGTCAAAATCAATCAATGGTACATATGTAGAATAAAGTTATTTTCTCCATAGAAAATACTACGCTATTTCTTAAATGTAAGAAAAATTTAGAAAAAGGTTTCAAATTTTTCCAAATATACCTAATTTGTGGGTATAACAAGAACGTAATGGAATGGCAATAAAATTGCTTGGAAACGAATTTGATTTTAAAAGCATAAATTTTGTGCAAAATTTTAAAAAGGAGGAGACAAATTCCAACCTAACACAGGGTTTCCATTGTCAAAGAAATATGAAAAATAGTAAAAAGTTATTGAAAGTAATGTCAGGAGTTACATTAGCTGCAACATTATTAGCACCAATCAACACATTTGCTGATGATTACTTAGGGGAAGTAGGCGATATCGCAGCAGCAGAAAAGGCTCATGAAGACGCATGGGAAACATGGGCGAACAAACTAGCCGAAGAAGAAAAAGAAGCTAAAGAAGAAAAAACTAAAGAAAAAAAAGAAATTAAAGAAGAAGTTAAAAAAGATTCTAATTCATTAGAAGAAGTAAAAAAACAAGCAATCGCTGATTTGAAAGCTAATGGTATTACATCTAAGCTTTTCTTAGACAAAATTGAATCTGCAAAAACAGTAGAAGGTGTTAAAGCTTTAAAAGCTGAATTAATTAAATCTCACAAACAAGAAAATCCAGAAAAAGTATTAGAAAAAGAAGCAAAAGAAAATACTAATAAAGACAAGAATTCTGAAAAAGAATACTTAGACAAGGCTGAAAAAGAATATAATAAGCTTTTTAAACAAGAAGGATTAAAGAAAGCAAAAGAACAAGCAATCGCTGAATTAAAAGAAAATGGTGTTACATCTAAGTTCTTTATTGACAGAATTAATGCAGGAAAAACAGTAGAAGGTGTTAAAGCTTTAAAAGAAGAATTAATTAAATCTCATAAAAAATCTACAAAAGATGTTGAAAAAGCATTAGAAGAAGCCTCTAAAGAAGAATACGACAAATGGGTTAAAGCAGAACAAGACTTTGAAAAAGCGGTAGAAGATTATTGGACTAAAAAGATTGCTGAAAATGAAAAAGACAAAGCTGATAAAAAAGATGGTGAAAAAGAATTAGAAAAAGCTTCTAAAGAAGAATATGACAAATGGATCAAGGCAGAACAAGACTACGAAAAGGCAGTAGCTGATTACTGGACTAAAAAAATAGCTGATGGTGAAAAAGCAGAAGCTGATAAGAAACAAAAAGAAGAAGAAAAAGCTAAAGAAAATGTTGTAGAAAAAATTAAAAATCTTGAAAAAGCTTTAGAAGAATCAACAAAACAAAAAGAAGAATTAGAAAAAGTTAAGAAAGAAAAAGAAGAACTTTCTAAACAATTAGAAAATTTAAAGGCTCAAATCAAAAAAGGTGATAAAAAGGCTGAAAAAGACCAAAAAGTAAATAGCCCTAGAAAAGCTAATAAGAATGTAAGAGCACAAAGAAGATCTTCATTGCCAAAAGCAGGTAGCGAAGCAGAAGTTGTAACATTAGCAGCAGCTGCTTTAACAAGCGTTGCAGGTGCTTTTATTTCACTTAAAAAACGTAAATAGTAAATAGATAGACATAATAACAAAAAAGAAATATAATAATAGTAAAAGTAGTTAAACCTATTAAAAAAGAGTGAGATTTTAGTTAATCCCACTCTTTTTGCTTATTTTTTTCTGATAATCGATATAGGCATTTAGAGAGTTTCCAGATAGAACATTGAATAATTCTATATTGGTATTATCTCCGTTAAAAATGGCTGTATAGTCTTCTATTTGAAATTCTCCACAAGAGATTACATAATCACCGTTACTATTTTTCAAAAATTTTATAGCAACATTTTCAAAAACTACACAATCTTTTTCGTCGGCAATAAATTTTTTCTCTTTATCTTCATCTTTTAATCTATTTTCTTGTTTGTCTTCGGGTTGATTTTTAAACAAAGCTTTTTCGAGGTTTTTTTCTGCTATTTCTTGACCCAATGTATTTTTGTCATCTAAATATCTGTAATAATTTGCATAAGCGTTATAGCTAACAAAATCGACATGCATTATATAAACATCTGGAGGGTTTTTGTAATCGAATCTATTATCTTTTTCGTCTTTAATATTAAACTTAACACAACGTAGTGGGGCATATAGTGATTGATCACTAAATGAATAATACGTGTTAAAGAAATCGGTCATAGTAGATGGATTTTCAAAGTTTGCATTTAAGCTATTACTAGAGTTCCAATCCTCTATAGCTGTTGTTAGTGCTTGTTCTGGTGAAATGTTTTCGAACTTATCCTTAGAGGTTTTACAAGAACAAAGCAATAAAACTAATAATAAAGTGAATATTAAAAATATTTTCTTATTCATTTTTTTCTCCAAAAATTTTCAAAATATTTTTGTAAGTATTTTTTTCTGCTTTATAGACACCACTTTCTCCAAGCATTGCAGATGGTCTATTTTGATTATTAACCTTATATATTACATTATCGTCTTCATCGATTCCTAGTTCTATTTGATAGGCGATTGATTTTTCTATTACATAAAAACTAAAGAATATATATTTTTTGTCTTTTTTGACATTGTCTTTTAATTCTAAATCCGAAAAAATATTTTTAGACTTTTTTAATTTAATTTTATTAAAGTCTTGAATAAACTTATCTAGGCTATTGTTGAATTTTTTTCCTTGTTTTTTTTCTTCGTGATTTAATTCATTAAGATCTTTTAAGCCTTTATTTTTAGATGTTTCAATTACATACTCTATAATATTTTCGCTGTTAAAGAATAGTAAATCTTTGCCTTCTAATTCGACATTTCTTTCGCTTCTTTTTAATAATTTATCTTGTTTTTCAATTATTTTATTAATCTCATCTTCTTTTACTTCTTCTAATGAACTATCTTTCATGGTAATTTCTTTTTCTTTGCCAACAGTTTTGTGTTCCAATATATCTGATTTGCTCTTATTACAAGATGATAATATTACTAAAGCAAGTATTAGTAAGAAAACTTTTTTTGACCTCATAAAAACTCCTTTTGACTATTCGTACCAATCCATTGATGTTTTTGCTAATTGGTTTTCTTTTTGACTTAAAAAGAATTTTTTTGCATCATTTCCAATCCCAAATCCATACATAATCTCGTATTCATGGTTAGTAGTAAACTTCATTAAGAATTGATCTTTAATCATGTCGTTGTTATCAAATTTACTACCGACATATCGATCTTTTAATAGGCTTGATATGTTTCTAAATTCTAGATCAATTTTATTAACATTAATTTTGTAGTAATCTTTATCATCTTTTATTTTATTCATTCCAAAAAGGGGGCGATTAGATAACATCATTCTCATCATCGCCCCTTCAAAGAATATCTTTATATTACCATCTTGAAAACAAATTTTACCATGTATCAGAGGGTAATAGGAAGGAGGTAATATTACATTGTCTTTTTTAACTATAATTCCATACATTAGATTATATCCCTTTCGTTTATCTCACAATAAAGGTTATACATGATATCCTTAATTTGTTCATGCCAATTGTCTTTGCTACAATAATTAATGTTCATAGCCTCAATTGAATATCCGTTAAAGAATTTCCCATCACTTGATAAGTAGTTTCTTTTTATAGAGTTTGCAACATACTCAATACAGTCTTCTTTTGTTTCAAATGAAAAAGAATCTCCGTAAGGGTTACTATCATTTGAGTTATATCCAAATAGGTTATTTTTATCGGTTGCAATTCTGCTATATCCATTTCCAGATTCAAGCATTGCAAGAGAAATAAGAAATACGCTATTAATTCCGTAGTTTTCTTCTGCCTTATAAAAGCTTTCTCCAAGATTTTGCAAACCAGTATTTTCTAAAAGCTTATTTAATCCGTCAGATGAGATATATGTGATATGTACGGGGCTGTAAATAGGGCTACTGTACAAATCATTTCTAAAGCTCTCAACGTTTTTAATCATTTGTTTAACTTCTTTTTTCCTGTAGATTTCTTCTTTGCATTTTTCTATTAACATTGATATTTGACTATTTTTTAAATATATTTCATTAACTTCATTACTACACGCAAAAGAGATTTGTGGAATCATAACAGTTGCTAATGTTAATGCTAGTATTTTGTTTTTAATTTTCACTATAAAATCCTCTTTTCTTATGGAATTTTGAATACATAATTTTAAGAGTTATGCTAATATTTCAATTAGCATAACTCGTGAAATCGGGTTTATAATAATGTGCCAGAAGGTTCTAGGTCTTTAGTTTAGCACAACTTCACCTTACACTTTTGTTATACCCACAACTTACACTTTTGTTATACCCACAAATTTGTCAATATCTGTGAAATAGGTATAATTTTTAGAAAAAATGGTTTGAGGGTTAAGTTTTTTCCGATATATGTATAGTATAGAAGTAATTTGTGGTATAGTATAATCAAGAAAGGGTGATAGTAGTGACTGATTTAGGAATTTGGGGAGATATCTTATTAACGTTTTTTGCTTTGGGAATTATATCTATAGTATTTGCAATTTTAGCGTTTGTTTTTAAGCCGATATTTGCAATATTAAAAGCTGGATTTGAGTTTTTAAAATTCATGTGCCTAAGCATATTACACTTATTTATATCAATATATGATTTAATAGCTGAACCATTTGAAAGAAAGAAGATGGAAAAGAGGGCTAAAATAATTAAAAAGGATTATATGAAACAGGATAATAGTATGGATGAAACTATTATGGAAGACTACTATAAAAAAGAGGAAGAAGATACAGACGATCCATGGAATTAAAGCAAAAAGCAAGCACAATATAACGTGCTTGCTTTTCTATATATAAAAAATCAATAAGCAAGGATTTATCATTTCCAAAAACAAAATATCGCTTTATTTGGTGTAAAAACTTGGTTTTCTGTATGATATCGTTCAGTTCTGTCGATACTATATGGATCGTTAACGGTATATAAATCATTTTCAAATCCAGTTAATACGATAAAATGTCCGCTGTTAGTCCAGTAATTATTAAGCGATGAATTTTGGCTTAATATTACAAGCCCTCCAGTTTTTAGACATTCTCTCGCATCTTCTATGGAATAGCTAAACATATAATCAAGTCCATATTTTCTAGCAGCAGCAGGGAATAGCTCCCATGATGAGCCGTTATTTCCCATATTATATCCATTAAACATAGCCCAGCTTGCAATCTCGTTAGGGTCTGTATATGTTTTAGTTAGTGTGCTTACTACCATTGCCATAGATGTAGGGCCACAACCAGTATTTTGAACTATACCAAATTCGCCATCGCCGTATGGGGTATAGGCAAATCTAGGATCTGTCTGATTGAAATATATAACGTCTTTAAAGCTTTGTTCGTTTTCGTATTTTTTTGATAATCTATGTTTTTTTTCAATGATATTGTTAATTAAAAACTTTGTTTTAAGTGATTTGTTATCAAGTTCTATTAATTTTTCTGTAATTACATCATTAGATGTATTTAAATTATTTATTGCATAACTGTTATTTTGAATTAAGCAAGATAACAATATACACATTGTTAATATTTTTTTTGTGTTTTTTAACATTAAACTAACACCTCAAAACTTTTTAAAATTTATATAAACAACAACCCGAAACATACAAGGTTAATAATATGTTTGGGGTTGTTGTTTTGCTTTTAGGCTATATCAACTAATCAACTCGACTAATTTTTGTAATGTTCTTATTTATTTTAAAAGAGTCGTGTGAAAAATATTTAAAATGTCAAAGAATATGATGTCGTTTAGTTTTTTATATTTCCTGAAAGCTAAAAATTTTAGGTGAGAGATGGAGGAATTTATGAATTTAAACCAATGAAATTAAACAAGCAAAGAAGGTTTATTCATTATCCATCTCTCATTAGTGTTATACCCGAGAAATTTACAAAAATTAATAAATTTTGTAAAATTTTTCCTATATTTTTATCAAATGACAGTATTTCTTGCATTTTTCTGATCCAATATATTTTTTCAATAAAAAATTACAAATTTCACGAGGTCGTCTTTTTCGTGGGTATAACAAGAACAGAAAAGGATAGCTTTGTGGTTATTCCAAATAATGATATTGATAGAAAGGGGATAAACAAGGATAGGGGAAATTTATTTCCACAACTAAAGTTCGCCGTTTTCCTTGTTTGGTTATTATGAAAAGAAAGAGAAAAGATATATTTAAGCAAGAAACTATTGAAAGTTATAGTAATAAGGTAAGACAACATGGTGTAATAAGGCTCAATTGTGGCGATTCGTCTGAATATAATTCAAAGGTAAAGTCATATAGAAATTCAATTTCTACGGAATTAAATGAAAGATTACCGGATGGAATGTTTGTGTTTACATCGAAGTTTTTGCTAAATCCAAGTGAAATATATTTATATGATGAATCTTGTGAAAGTCTTTTAATAAGTGTTATACAAGAACAAATACTATCTTCTAAAATGATAGAGAATTATTTGGATTGTAAGCGTGTAATTGGTCTTATAAAAGATTTAGAAAAAGATTTAAAAACAATTCCTAAAAAGATATTAGATGTTAAGTCTATTGCTTTTAAAAAGATGGAATATATAGAAAGACAAGCGTTTGAATAGTTTGGCGGTGTAGATTTGGAAAGTAAAAACATGGATGAATCCTTAAAGAGAATAAAAAGGGGAATAATAGATATTTTCAAAGAGTTTAATTCTTGTAATACACAAGAACAGGTTGCTACATTAAATCAATATATATCAAAAGGGATAAAAGAGGCGAGAGATAGATATAGAAATACAAGAAAGTTTGTTGATTTAAAATTCGATAGCCTAAAGTTACACCTTATAGATATAAGCCAGTGTGGTGGAGAAAAACAAACGGCATTTCTAAACTACATATTTTGGATTGGATATGAAAATATCAACAATACTTTTGATATCTTTTTGACATCTTTTGAAAGTTCAGATTATACAGAATTCGAATCTGAAAATGTAGCAGAAAGGCTCGATGAAATAATAGATAATACTTTTGTTCCTTTTATTCTAAAAAATGAATCAGAAGAAATAGATGAAGGGAAATTAAGAACTATTAGAGAAAGTTTGATGTATTTTTTAAACGAGAAAGATTCTTTAAATATTAATGAAACTTGCGAAAATCTGTTAAAAAATTCTGAAATTATAAAGATACAAAATGATAAATTTAATGATGTATGTGATTATTTGGATTCAAGAAACTTATTTAAAGAAACTACAAGTTTTTCTAGTTTAGACTATAAGAAAAATTTAAAAGAAATATTGATTAATAATTTCAATTACTTATTTAATAAGGATGAATACAAAATAGACATTGGCTTTAATATGAATGATTTCGATTTTTTAGGCTTTGTCTATATTGTATATTTTATTGGATCTTTTCTTAAAGACATTCAACAATATTGTTTTAGTGTTCTACACTCAACAAATATAGATGTTTCGGAATATAATTTAGATACTTTTAAAAGACTAGAAAAACAGTACAAAAATGAAAATACGACAATACTTAAAACAAGACTAGAAACAGATATAAATACAGCAAACATTGATTATGTTGAGTTTTCAGACCAAAATAAGGGAGAATTATTTAATATAATCAACTTATTCGAAAATGACGAATTAAATGATAACAACATAGAAAGTATTGTTACAGAAACGATTAATTTAGGTTCGGGGGAAATGGTTTGATGGATGGATTGTTTTTTTATATAACGGATAACACACAAGCTTTTACAAGAGAGAATGAGCCTTATGCGTACACAACTAAAATGTTTGAACAAATTCAAATGCAAGATTATTTTCCTTATTTAATTCCAAGTAAGATTGTAAGAAAGATGTTTGACAATGAAGACCCCTATAGCAAGTTACTACAAAATGCTTTGTCAAAAATACAAAATGATTTTTCTGAAAAAGTAAAGGATAATACTTTAGCTAGTAAAAATAAAGCCTCTATTACTTTTAAAACGAATATATCAAATTTAACTAACAAGATTTTGTCTGATATTAAAAATTCAACACTAAATCCAAATGCAGATTTAACTCTTTTTGTTAGCTTAAAACCTTTGACAATAACTAACCGTAACATAGAACAGACAATAGCTTTTTGCAATAGGTTTAATCTATACAACATTCCTATAGAAAAATACAAAGAGCTTGTAGAAATTTATATAAACATTCAAAAAAAATCTACTAACTCATACGGCAATAACTTAATATATTATGATTTAGTTAATATTACAGATTTGGAATATTTAAATAGTGATTATTTCGTTGAAAAGGTAAAGATGGAAAGGGATTATCAACAGAGAGTAGATAATACTGAACACTTAAATAAGTTTAAGAATATTGTTGGAACTTATAATGCTGATTTAAAGAACAAAGATGAAGGCGGCTTATTTTTAATCCCTACTGATAAAGAGGTTAATTTTGATAAGATTTTAAAACAAAGAAAGATATCCCCAAATGATTTGATGTACATTAAAATATTACCAAATCAAGAACTGCGTTCAAATGAGTTAGGCTTTGTTCTAAGGGATAATAACTTAATATATTTGTCAAAGATTAATGACACTAGATTTGAAGAAATAAAACAATCATCAGCAAGATTTATTTATCTTGTTTATGATAGATTTTACAAATTGACATATAAAGATATTCAGTCGTTGTCAATGAAACAGATAATAGACCCGGTAACAAGAGAAAATCATAGCGAGATTATAGAAAACAACGAGGCTAAGTATTTAGTAAATGGGGAAGTTATTAATACAGATGATAACTCTTTTTCTAATAAGCTTATCGAAAACTATAAGAAATTATATATTAAGACTAATTTCAATAATGTGATTAGAAATAACAAAATAGATAGAGAGGCTTTGTTGAGATTAACATCTAGTCAACAAAATTCAATAAAGATTAATAGTAACTTTTTGAAATGGCAAATTTACTATCAATTACAATCCAAAGACGATAATTCTATACAAGATTTTGGAAGTATCGATATTTCTTCTAGATTTAACAAAAAGAGATTACAAAACCAGTTTACTGCTGCTTTTGAGATAAAAGATATTATCAAAATGAAAGACTATGTATATCCTTCGGACTTAGATAATATTATTTGTTTAATTAACTTAAAATTGAATAAATCAGAATATCAGAAGGTGCGTTTAACTGAAAAGAAACTTGAAGAAAAAATTAAAAACTTTGATTCGACAAATGATGCCGATTCTAAAGAAAAGGTTAGAGAAGATATAATTAATATTTTAAAAGATCCTCTAGATATAATTCGTTCGTATACTTTAACATTTGAATACGATGGCTTAAATAGAAAGTTTAGAAACTACTGTTCAAACAATAAAATATCAACAAGAAAGAAGATTAATAAGGTATACGAAGATGAAGTATTTAAGATATATCCTATCTTTAATCTTTTTAATAACAACGTTATAAAAACTTTTCTTAATAATTACTCAAATATTCAATTAGAAGTTTTAAATGAATTGAAAAAAGAAAACGAGTTTTACAAGGATATTTTAATTAAGAAAGAAAATGAAAGAAACATTTTATACGGTTTTAAAGAATTTTCTTTTAAAGAGTTTGTATGTGAAAATTCAGATTTTTACTTGTATTTAGCAACTCAAAAACAAATGAAAACTATAGAAGACAGAGAGATTTCTAAGGCTAAAAATGATTTATTAAATCTACCTATGTATAACGGTGGTGTTTGGCAAAATGTTGTTGGAATATCCGATTTAAAAGATAAAATAAATGATAATTTACTAAATATTAATAACAGGATAGTAAATGACGAATATAAGATAATTTATATTAATAAAATTCTTGAAATAACAGGCGGAAATACAGAGCCTGTAAATAGCTTCGATAACATGAAAATAGCTATACAAAATAAATCACAAGCTTATGTAAACATTCTAAACGATTATATTAATATTAGTAAATTTTTTATGAAGGATTTTCTTGTTAATAATCCCGATATTATAAGATTTAAGAAAGACTTAGAAAATATAGACAACAACTTGTGTGTGTATTTTCCAGATTTAAATAAGGTCTTAAATTACTTGTTAAATAATTTAAATAAATCTTTGTTTGAAAGAAATGGTGTATATGATCCTAATGAAAAGCTTGAATCTATAGTATTGGATATTTCTAAATCTCTTAATGAGTTAATAGATGATGTGGCTACAAGTGATGTATCTACAAATGATATTTCCACATTAATTACTAAAATTAGAACTAGCTTTAAGAGTATCGATATTGTGGGTAGTTGTAAGTTCGACAAAACTATTTTAAAACTTTTAGATGTATTCGAGACTTATTCTACTCCTTCAATAAGTAGCATAATCAAAAAATACAAGATATATGAATCTATATTGAAAACGACAAGTTCACTACAATTCAACTTAAATATATATGTTGATTTATTAACAAGAAAGCAAGATAGCATATTCTATAATATACAATTATATATGAACATAGAAAAGATGTTTGAGGAATTTAAGAGATCCGGTATAAGTGGATATCTAGATAGCTATATGGCTCAAAGAAAGGAGATAGTTTAATTGGATTTTAATATTTATGATGATAAATTTTTCTATGAAGATTTAGACATCACTCTCAAAGATATCTTAATAAACAATGGTTATAGAGTTGAATATATTGTAGAAGATAATGGGCTTTTAAATGAGAGAATGAGCTTATCAGAAGCGTTAGAAAATATTGAAAATAAGACATTGGGAAATAGAGCAATAAGTTTTCAAGCTAATAATTCTAACATATCGATATTAGTAAGTGATAATGAATTAGCTTTTTCTGAAAAGAGAGATATCAGACTTGAAAACAATACAAAAAGAGAATCAGATTTAACGAGGGAAAATTTTTATAAGACTAATAATCTAGCAACTGATTTAGATACTTTTGAAAAGTTTTCAGAAAAGTATAGAAATAATCTTTTCATTCCTATAGATTTAAAAGATGGGTATAACTTTAATGAGAAAGAAAATGCTAGGCTATATTTTGAATCAGATTTCAAGGATTTTCTATCAACAGTTTTAGAATTTTCAAAAAATACAGAAAATCCAAATGAAAACACATTGCAGGTAAGAATGTTTAGAGCGTTTGGTATTTATTTTTCTAATACTAACGATAAAAATTTATCTGATAACGAGAACAACAACATTTTACAAGCAATGGGTGAAAACAGGTTTTATTTAGACAAGGAAAAACAACAACTGACATGGCTAGATAATAACGAAAGTGCATATACTAATTCATTGCCATTAATTTTTGAAGCAGCAACAAGCTATGATTATACAAGCTTTTTTGAATCTATTGAGAAAGACTTGAATATTTCTTTTAAAACCTTAGATGATATTGAAAAAAATCAAGAGATTTTATCAAAAGCTTTTTCAGATCCTAACAAGTATTTAAAAAATACTAAAATGGATTATATAAATAATAAGGTCTCTAGCTTATTTAGAGGCGAATATAAAAATGCTATTACACAAAAAGCCTTAGAAACACTAGATGAAAATATTTCAAAACAAAGACTTGAACAAACAGATATTAAATCTTATATAAAGTTTTTTAATGATAACACAGATATTAAATTAGGGCTAAAGATTTTGCCGACAAATGATAATATTAGCGTTTTAACAATAAATAATTTAATGAGTGATATTTATGTTAAAGATGAAAAGGACATTTATTCTTTTGATTTAATTACTTACGATGTCTTAAATAATTACACAGAATTATTTATTAATTTAGCTAATAATATGGATTTAAAAAATTCAAAAACATTAAAGAAGATTGACGATAGAGCTTTTTTAAAAGAATTTTCGTATTCTTTAAATAAATTACAGCAATCAACAGGGATTAACTTAGTAAATTATTCAAATAGCAGTCCTATAACTAATTTACTAGCTAAAATAGACAAAAATACGCCTTCACAATTTTTTAATAAAAAATTAAACGATATTAATAAGGCTTTTATTCCAGATTCTTCCAGGATTAACTGGAAAGATAATAATATATCTTCTGAAAATGAAATGGCTACAAACCTAAACAACAATTTGAATAAGAGAACATCGCAATATAATTCTAAGCGTGTTACGGTTAACACTTACGTTAAATCAAACAAGGATTTTTACGATACAGAAAAATATATCGATAATGCGAGATTTGGATTAGGTGCTTCTTATTTAAAGTCAATTATGAGTAGCTGTACGTTAAAAGACGATAACATAATCTATAATTCAAAAGCTAATTTATCGTATGACTTAAAGAAATATGTATATAATAATATCTTCCAGTTTACCGACACTTACGGAAAATCACCGTTAGATATGTTTAAAGAAATTTATGGCGATGTTTGGGATTATGATAGGCATAGAACGCAACAAGATGTTTGGAAGTTTGAAAAGACAGGAACTTTATATAACTTTAAAGAAGGTAGAAGAGAGCCTTGGATGAATTCGGCGTTAGGTGTTTATTGTCATAGCAAGGGTATTCAATTAGAGAATATGTTTAGGTCAGATGAAAAAATGCTTAATTACCTAGAAAATACCAATCCGCAACTAAAAGAAATTTGGGAAAAAGCAATAGATTTTGAAAAACAAAATGCACAGGCTTTGGAAACATACAACAGCTATAGAAGTAAAATCGGTGATTTTAAAAGCATTAGAGAAAATAACCTTGGAACTCAAACATCCCTTGGCTTTTTTAACGGAAACTTGCTTGTAAAAAACATCCAAAAAGAATATGCTAGAAATTCTAAAATCACTATTAATAAAGAGAAAAATCCCGATATATTCAATGCATTGATGAATACAATAGATTTTTATAAGGTTGCTGGAAGTGCAAAAGAAAGAGATAACATAATAAAACAACTACAAGGTAAAACCTCTCTTGAAGCATTTGATGAAAGACAATTTAATAAAGAAAAAGAATTTAATGAGGTTGATGATAAGGTATGTACTTATTTTGATGTTATAGAAAAGTATCAAAAAATTACAGAAAAGCCATTGACAGATTACCAAATGGGTTTACTTTTAACAGAAATTTCTAAAATTAGATCTATGTCAGGCTATAGAATGAGTAATAAGGATATGAACATGACCGTAAATCAAATAAGGACAATAGACACTCGCTCAGGAAGAGATTCTTCTAAAAACTTTAATAAATCTCAATTGTTATACGCAAGAGATATTGGTTATAGTTCTAAGTTTTTATCTGATAAAAAAACTGACAATTTTTTAATGGATTCAGCTACAGCAGCAGTAAAGGGTTATTTGGTTGTTAAAAGAAAGATTCCAGAAACAATTCTTAAAGAAGTGAATAAGAATAATCCGATAATTAAGGCTGGGATAAACGAAAGGACTAATGAACCATTTATGATTACAGAAGTTACAGACTTATATAGTAATGTTTTAATGCAGCAGGAACAAAGGAATGTATCAGATAAGATATATTGCGAGAAGATGTATGCTAGTTCTGATAATAAAAAACATATTAACTTTGAGCAGTATAACTCGTTAGATGATGAATCTAAAAAAGACTATAAGCTTTATTTAAACAATTATTCAAAGATTTCTGAAAAACAATACAATGATTTACCAGATAGCGAAAAGAATAAGTATGAAAAAGGTATTAAGTCTAAAAAAGAACAATTTAACAAGAGCATTAACAAAAGAATTAGTGATTTAAAAGGATCTAGAACAAAGTCAAGGCTTCCATCAGGTGTAGTAAAATCTTGGGTAGGAAATAGTCTTAGTGATTATCCACCAGAAAAAAGAAGAGCACACGAGTACACAATTATTACAGAAGCAACAATAGATGCATTGAGTGCATTGAGCTTATGCAAAATCGATAGTAGATATGACTATATGAGAAATCTTAGTTTAGATGATTCAAAAGAACTTAAAGAAGATTTGTATAATCCTTACAAAGATAATCTTCAAAACTCATTGAAGGATATAGATTTAAAACAAGATAAGGTAAACTTTATATCGCTATTAGGCGTAGGTAATGCAAAGAATTTGGATTTGAGAAATTATTGCTTTTACAATAACATAGATCCATCGCATGTTATCTTAATGCTAGATAACGACCAAGCAGGAACACAAGCGAGGTTAAAACTTGAAAATCAGCTTCCTACCGTCAAATCGATAGTTATTGATTCGAAAAATGGTATTAAAGATGTTAATGAAATGTTACAATACAAATTGAAAGAGCTAAACGAATCAGGTCTTGATGTGGATTTTGAATCAGGGTTAATAGTTAATAGAAATACAAATGAAACAGTTAAGACAAATGAGGAACTTTTGTTTAGACTAGGCAAGGATATATTTAATGATAGTTTGCACGATTCTAAAGCATTACAAAATGAGCCACAACATATTGTAGATTTATCTAATAAGTTTTTGGCACAATTATACGGTTCAAAAGATATAAATTTAGATAGTAAAACTAACCAAATGCAAATGTTAAAAGTTAGAATGAAAATTCTAAAACAAATAAAAAACGAACAAGAAGATATCGAAAAATCAGGAAGTTATAAGTTTTTAGATAAAAACAAGGATAATGTTAGAGAAAATGCTGTAGAAAAATCATTAAATGCAATTTTTGAAAATGTGCTAAATGAATTCAAAGAAAACAAAGAACAAAAAGCTAAAGAAAAGGAACAAAATGTTGTTGATAAGGATGTCAAAGAAAATATTCCAAAAGAAAACATCGATATTAACAATATGGAAGAAAAGCAAGTAGAAAACGAAATGGAAATGTAAATGGGTACATCATTATAGAATAAACCTATTTTGCCATCTCAAAACTACTCGTTATAAAAATAGTAGGAAATGGGGCTTTAAATCAAATGTTTAAAGCCCAACTACAAAAGGAGAAAATATTATGATTAAAACTTATTTAAGAAACGGAGAAGATTTGTGCAACTATATTAAAAATGTTGTGGATTTTCCAAAAAACATCATAGATAATGGCTATTTATCTATGTATTTGAAATGTCCTTACATTTATTTTGTAAAAGCATATTACAACTACTCTACTACATTAGAAGATGATTCTGAAATATTACTACCATCAATGTTGTATTTAAGGCTATACAATAAGGATTATTTTGACAACATCGTAGGTATTAATTTTGAAACAATGAATAAATTTGTTTATTCAAATGACTTAGAAAAGTCCAAAGAAATTTACGAAAAATTTAAAGAAACTTTTCTTAACGAAAACCCGAAATTAAAAGAACGTGCCGAAATTCTATATGATGATTTCATGTCGAACTTATCAAATGATAGAAAAGACATGGTTGAAAATCTCGCTAAAGAATCCAAAGCGTTAGCAACAAAAGAGGATTTTCTATTAGAAATAGCAGTATCATTGTATTTCAAAGATTTAGAAAAGTCTGAATATTACGATATGCAAAAAGAACATTCTCAACTTTACGCATTTATTATTTTTGACTTTGATTCAACAAGATTTCTTCCAACAACATTTGAGGGTATCGGAAACAAGCTTGAATTTAACGATGAAACAGTTTCAAATATCGCTGCTTTAGATACGGCTTCTATAGAGGCTTGTAGACAATTTTTCCAAGTGAATAAAGAGCATATTTTAAATGTTCCTGAAAATTTAAAAGATGAATTTTTCAATATTTTGCAAGAAGACCAAAAAGATAATAATAATCTTTTATCGCCATCAGGTAAAATTAGTGAAGAATTAAGTAATATTCCTAAAGAAAAACTGGTATATAACAATTTCGATAAGTTTAATATTGCATCGTCAGAAATTGAAGATGTAAATAGCGTAAATAGATCTTCGCAAATATCAAATTGGGAAAAATGGTTTAGCTTTATAGCTAAAAGGATTGATTTCGAAGATGAAAATGTATTTAACGGGGTTCATCAATTAAGAGAAAAAGAGGTTAATTTCTACGATAGAAAAATCAACCTTTATCCTACTATTGCTTTTACGGTAGATGGGATTTTTGAAACAGATGAGCTTTACAGATATTTTTTCACAGACGAACTTGAAAGAATGATTGATTTAGAAAAAAATAATAATTTAGGATATGATGAAATATTTAGTTATCCGATAACCGTAGCTTTAGATGAAAACAGATTTTCAGATTTTCCACCAGCTAAAATCCAAGAAACATGGTGTATGTGTGATGTTTCAGAAGATGTAGATGGAAATGCTAGGTATATAGCGACATTTGTGTGGATGTATGATAATCAAGATGTTTCATTTGATAAGAAGGTTTATTCAATTTCTAGATTTTTTGCTTTTAATAAAGACGATCTTTATGAAAAATATAAAGATGATTTAGATGTATTAGCACGCGTATTTAACAAGAGATATGCTTGGCAAACATTCGCCATGTTTGAATATCCAGGTGAATTAGAAGCAAGATTGGAAATGGCAGATGACCCAGACTATATAAGAGAACAACTAGGTATTATATATCAAAACAAGAAAGGTGGAACAGAGATAAGAAAGCCACAAGACCTTGTTGATGATGATATTAACAATACAGAATTTTAGAAAAACAAAGGAGAGAAAAAATGGAAAAGAAAACATGGAGATTTTATTTCACCGAAGATGATTATAGACAAATAAGAGCATCAAGAATGACTGTGGCTCTTCAATCAGCGTTTGATTATGACTTAGATGAAGAAACAAACGATCCTATTGATAAGTATATCTTCGATAATACTGGTTTAAAATTATACGATAGTGAACTACATGATATATTAATCATGAAGACTTATATGGTATCTAAATTAGAAGAGGTATTTGATGATTTAACTAATAAGCAATATACAGAAGATGAAATTAAAGAACTTTATCAAAAAAGCTTCGTTGATATTTTTGAAAATGTAATAGCGGATTTCTATATTAACGATAATGCTTCTTCTTATTATGAAATAGTTGAACCGATATTATCTACTTCAATGGATAATTCTGATGAAACGTCTAAAGAGATAATCGATAGCATAGAAGAAACTATCGATAAAGCACAAGAAGATTCACTTCCAAAGATTGTTATTCCAGATGAATTAAAAAATGAAGAAAAAGAGGATGAGCTAAAAGAAGAAAAAGAAGAAATCAAGGAAGAACAACAAGAAGAAATAGTAGAAGACATTGAAGAGAAACCAACAATATTAAAAGATGAACCGATTGATGAAAAAGACGATAAGGATGACGATAAAGATGATGAAGGCTCATCTTCAATTAAAGTAGAAATGTAGGAGTTGTTTTGAAAAAGTTATTAAAGGTTTTTCTTACCGTATTAACAGTTTGTCTATGTTTAACTTCTTGTTCTAAAGAAGATAATAGCCCTAAACAAAATATTTCATTACAACAAAAACAAAATGCAATAAGCGAATACAAATCTAAATTATCGAAAATAAATGAGCAAATAGATCAAATTCCTGTTTCGATGTTAAAATTAAAGGTATGGGTTTTAGAAAACCAGCCAACAAAAGGGGAAGAGGGTTCTTTATTGGCTTCTGTTGTAAATGAATTAGATGGTGAATTTAAATCTCTTAAGATAACAATAGATAAATATGCTGGATATGAAGAATTAGATAATTGGACAAACTATTCTAAAGAATTATACTCAACCTACAAGCAATTTTCTATAGACTATTTGAGAAATATCATAAATTCAAAGGATAAAAAGGAACAATTAATAAAAATCAACAGAACAATTAACGCTTCAAAAACATTAAAAGAGTATAGCGAAACTATGCAAAAAGATTTGTACAAAAATAAATAAATTTTGTTTATTTGTTTTTTAATATCCCATAAATTAGGACTTTTATTAGTATTTTACCCGCACACGCGGGGGTGTTCCCTGTTATTTTAAAAATATTGAACGAGTCGTAAAATTTTACCCGCACATGCGGGGGTGTTCCTAGATTTAGCAAAAGGAGAGAACAAGAAAAGTGATTTTACCCGCATTTGCGGGGGTGTTCCTCGGTAGTTTAAGTCGTTTTTCTGCGGATCTATATTTTACCCGCACATGCGGGGGTGTTCCCAAGAAAACCTAGATAGTTAAGAAGATGATACAAGTTTACCCGCACACGCGGGGGTGTTCCCGAAAAATTTCAATGGGTCTTGAATCAACTAACATTTTACCCGCACATGCGGGGTGTCTCTCGGCTTACGCTCTTTGTGAGTATAATATCGACTTTTTCTCGCACTTTGCGAGTGTGTCTCAGAAAATTTGGCATAAGTATCCTGTATTTTTCCTCGCACTTTGCGAGTGTATTTCAGATGTTATTGCTGGCACACAAGATACATTTCTTTGCAATAGTAAGTGTTTTTCATAAGGTATTCACTAACGATGTATAGAGTCAATAATTTCTCGCAATAAGCGAGTGATAAATACAAAAAACAAGAAGAGCCATTATAAGCCCTTCTTGTTTTCTTCGTATAATACATTAAGTGGATTAGTATTAACTGCTTTTTTTAAGTTTTTATCGTAGACATGTGTATATATTTCAGTGGTTTTTGAACTAGCGTGTCCTAAAATTTGTTGAAGACTTCTTAAATCCACATTGCCATGTTGATACATAAGAGTTGCCGATGTATGTCTAAGTTTATGTGTAGAAAATAATTGATCATTAAGATTTGCTTTTCTTAAATATTTTTTAACTACATCTCCAATTCTTTCGCAGCTAATTCTAGAAAATTCCTTTTTGTTTTTTGTTATAAATAATGCTTTATTATCTTTAGCATCGTTTGGTCTAACTCTTAAATAATCGTTGATTGATTGTTTGGTTAAATCGTTTAGATAAATTGTTCTTTCTTTTGCACCTTTTCCCATAACGATTATATAATCTTCTTTAATATCATCCACATTTATTGACTGTAATTCCGATCGTCTTAATGCACAATTTAATAGCATTACAATCATGCATTTATTTCTTACACAAATCCATTTTGTTTTTGTCTTTTTATGCTCATCGATATCTTTATCTATAACATTAACTAGAGAGACAGCTTCTTCTAATGTTAGATATACGGGTAGGTTTTTTTCAGCCTTTGGAATTCTTATATTCTTTACGTTATTTTTTATATCGTAATGTTCTTCGAGATAAGAGTAGAATGATTTTAATTGTCTTATTTTAGTAATGACGGATGATTCTTTTAAATTTCTTTCGAGCTTTAATTCAGCTAAGAAATCATTGACGTGTCTTTTTTCAACCTGTTCATAAAACTTTTCATCAACGCTTAAATAATGTTCATCATATTTTCCTGTTATGATATCATAATATGGTTTACTGTAAAAAGTTAAAAACATCTTTTTAGTGAATATCGTAATAAGAGAAAAATAATCAATAATAGTATGCTTTGATAGGTTATACATAACATATAAATCTTTAATATAGTTTGAGATAAACGGTGGTACTTCCGATACTTCAACTTTTAAAGATTTAGCATTTGTGTTTAATATTTTTTCTAATAGACTATCTCTTTGTTTCATTTTCTATTTCCTTTCTAGAATACCCATAATTTCGTTGTATTCTTGTTCTGATATATTTATATTACTTAATTTGTTTTTGATCTCTTCTATATCATTCTTTTCTATAAATTTGATTGGCGTTAGAACAATTTCTCCATCAACAATCTTACAATCGAGGTTTGTTCCTTTTTCGATTTTCAATTCTTGCATAATTTCTTTTGGAATTGTTATTTGAGATTTGGATTTAATTTCTATAATCATATTTTCCTACTTTCTGATATTCATCTTTAACTATATTCTGACATAACTACAATCTTTTGTCAATATGCAGGGTGAGGCAGAAATAGGATGGTGGGGCAGCTATTTTTTATAAATTTTCTAAAATCCATAAAAAAGGCCTCATATAAGCTCTTATACGAGGGTTTTAATGTTTGAGGTATGTAATTATATGTTTAAAAGATAAAACTGCGTTATCGTGGCGTATAATGCGATATACTGTAATGTGGGCTTTTTTAGATACGTTTTTAACATTAATTTGTAAAATCAAAATGAGTCATTAAAATTATATATGAATTTCGCAAAAATTATTTTAATATTTTCAAATGATTGTGTTCGTGGGTATAACATAATTAAGGAGTGAGAGTTCTTTGAAAACAAAATATTTTTTTAGAATTTGTAGAGCATTATAAAATAACATGTTATAATTTTAAGGTGATTTTATGAAACTTAGAAACTTAAAAAGTAAATAAAAAAAAGCTAATTAATGGCTTTCTTCTATCGTATGTTGTATAAAACGTTATATTATTTCCATAATATAAACCTTTTTTATTTCTGTAAATACACTATTTACCCTATTTTTGTATCAAAATTCAAAGTAGTCTTTGCTTAATCCTAGCTCTGCTGCTCGATTACGCATTTTCTTTAATGTTGTTGTAATACATTTTTCTACAACACATTTTTCAACATCGAATTTTTCTGCAATTTGTGGTTTAGTATAGTTTGAAAAAAATAGCATAGTAATAACATATTCAGTTTTGTTTAATCCTTTACACAAAAGTTTAAGTATTTCATAATTCTCTGAATATACTTCACTAAGATTTGTATCATCTTTATATAAGCTTTGTATTTGTGAATCGTTATGAAACTCTAAGTACATATCTTTATCGGATATATCAGTTAATTCATTTAGGGATTTTACGCTAACATAATTACACTTATCAAATTTAAAGTCGGCTTCTTTGCCCTTTTCTTTCGCTTTTCTATAATCTTTTTGAATATTTTCATAAAGCGTTCTAGTGCCTGTAAAATGCCTTAAATGATGATCTCTGCAATAGTTTTTGATTTTACCTTGAATACAGCTAGAAGCGTATGTTGTGAATCGAATGTTTTTAGATGTATCAAATGTATCAAAACATCTATATACAGCTGTCAATCCTTCTGAAATAAGGTCATCTCTAATTTCTGAAAATTCAAAGTTTTGATAACTCTTTTTATGACAATACGAATTTACATAAGAATAAATAAGTGGTTTAAACTCTTTTAGAAATTCATTTGCCAACTTCATCTTTTTATTTCCATTAATACCAGGGCTTCTATAGGCTTTAAAAAAGTTTTCCTCATCCTCTTTTGAAATATTTTTTCTACTATCAATAGCAGGTGTGGGTGATGTTACTTTTCTGACAATCCCCTTAGTTTCTCCTTTTATAATTGTATATTTTATATTTTTCACACTTTTCCTCCTTAATAGTTATTCTATCAAGTTTTTTGTCGTTTGTGTTAAAATATACGTTATAACGATAGAAACTCTGTCATATATATAGTCTAAAGCTATTTTGTTAAAATGTATTTAATTTAAAACAATGCCTTATTTGTATAATATATGGTGTCAATTGTTGCAGTAAAAAACCGTAGAACAAAATCTACGGCTATTATAGTTATTTATTTTGAAATTCTTGAAATGCTTTATACTTTTCAACATCTTCTGGATGGCTTTCCTTGTACTCTTCTATCATAGAGTTAATTAAGCTTACCATCGTATCTTTTTTCCATATAGATAAAAAATCAATAAAGTTATAATCTTCCTCATATATTCTTATGCTTTTTGAGTTATCAGCTTTTCTCTCTAAAATGTTTGAATTTATAATATTCTTGTTGTTTTTGTTATTATCGTCTCTATAATCTCTACTTTTCATAAAAACCTCCTACATACTTACAGTTCTTGTCAATGCTTCATCTAAAACATCTTCATACATTTTCAATGTTCTCTTGTCGTATGGTAAATGGCTTGTTATCCCGTTATTAGACCACGACTTTACCCTATCTGATGCTTTTATCATGCTGCTAAAGCAATCAACATTAAATTCACTATTATATCTTTGTATATATGTTCTATCAGTTGATGAATCCCCTACTAAATAAGGAACTATGCCTAACAATTCGAAACCATCAAACACTTGATTAGATATTTGTGTTAAAAACATAAAATATCTATCTGTACTATCGAAGGCTAGTGGAACTGTTTGTGTTGCGATAATAACATAATCACTAGCTATAATTGCGTTTTGTGTTGATAGACCCGTTGTAGGTGATGTGTCAATAATTATATAATCATAATCATTTCTTACTTCATCTAATTTAGTCCTTAAAATAAATGGAATAGATTGCTCTTTATATGTTTTTCCCACATTATTTTCAAAGTTAGCCATATCCCAACTACCTACTAATATATCCAAAGTATCAGTTACAGGCTGGATATAATTTTTGATGCTTCCTGGTGAAAACATTGCTTCATAAATGTTTTTATTTTCATCGAAGTTTTTATTATATGTTATTTCCAAGAGTTTAGAAAGATTTGATTGCTGATCAGTATCTATAACTAATACTTTTTCTTTTCTTAGATCACTAAGTATATAAGTAAATACCGTACTAAGAGTAGTCTTTCCAACTCCACCTTTGTTGTTACCAATAGTTATAACCATAAACTCCTCCTTTTTATTACTTGTTACATGTGTTTTGTATTATAGTTACATTATATCATTGTGTTAATGTTATTACAACACTTTTCTATATGTATTTTTATTATTTGTGGGTTTGTGGTATATTCGTTATTATTTTATCTTTATAACCTATAATCCTTTGTTATTTTGTTTTCTTTTAAATGATTTACATTATTCTCTAATTATAATTATATCGGTACAGATTTATGTAAGTATGCCATTTTCACAATGTTACAATTTCTGTCATTAACTTTGTGAAGGCAATCATAATATCTTGCCAACGTGTATTAAAGAACAAGAAAGGAGAAAGACAAGATTGGGTTTATCCCCTACCCCGCGATATAGGTTCGTGAGGTGCTTGTTAAATTACTATGAGTAAAATTAAACCGCTTGATGAAAATGATTACAAATTAAAATCGGAAAAAGAAATTGCTAAAGAGCTTCGTAAGATTAGAATTACGCAGCTTAATTTAACACAAGAAAGCATCGCTAAGCTTTGTGGCATATCCAGAACAGCTTGGGGTCACTATGAAAAAGGTAGATGTCTTCCAGCTAGAGAAAGAATGGTGAAAATTGCTGCGTTAGCAAATAAAACAGTTCAAGAAATCTTTTATGATGTTCAAGAAGATTAAAAGAGTTGATAAGGTAGTTTAAAAATGTCAAAGAATTATAGAATCCGTATCCCATTAATAAAAGTGATTGACAAAATTTGTCCTAGATCAAGTCATTATATCGGCACTAATATTCACGATAGGTTATATTTCCAAAATAGGCAACTAATTTATTCAAACGTTCAAAATGGTGATAGCACCATGTTTGAGAAAGGTGGATATTCTTTTAAAAACGGCGATATAGAAATGCTTTCATTAGAAGAAATATTAGATATGCAAGCAGAGGTGTTAGATTGTGATTTAGATAAAGATTATGTAAAAATTAAGCAAGAATTTCTGTCATATATTGAGAAGATGTGTGAAAGGAAAAAGAAAAAGGATCAACAATTATTAGAAAACATATTAAATCAGCTTTAAGGAGGACTTTAATTGAGGTGGTCGTGTGAAGAAATGCAAGTGTGTAAAAAGGTGATTCATGATAATCCTAGAGAAAGACTCTCTAAGGTTGCAGAGGAAATATCGAACGAATTAAACAGAACTTATAGTTCCGTTAGATCTTTTCTTATATATAATCTTGAGATTATCGATTTTAGAAAAGAACATGAAATATTTACGAACAAAGAAAGGAGACAAATCATGGATGACAATTTATATGATGAAGATGAATCTGTAATAGATGATGAAGGTAATTTTAAAATTGATTATAAAAAATTTTTTGATAAGGTTAAACACGAAAATAAGGTAGCGGAGAAATTTATCGAAGGTGAAAAATACGCTATTTATGATGTGAACAAAACTAAAGAGAAGTTTAGATGTTACGCTATCTTAGTCGATAAAGATGATAGGTTTGCAAGATTTAAAATAAAATCTTTTAGTGAATGTTTTTTGTGGAATGATTATGGCGTAGGTTGGAAAGCTAAAGAGGAGTAAGACTTATGGATAAAAACAAAACATATTGTTGTAGCCTTTACGGAGATAAAGGAACGTATTTAAATGAGATGTTCGATAGTTTTGATAAGGCAAAAGCTGAAGGTCTAAGGGTTTTACGAGAGTTTAACGAAAACATAGATAACTCTGACTATATCCCCAATCAAGATATTTTTGCAGAAGAATTAGTGGAATTAATGGATTCATGTAATCGTTCTGAAATTATATCTTTTTCAACAATAAAGGAATTTTGGATAATTGAGTTCGAAAAACCTGAGATTCCACAAAACTGTGGAGAATGGATTGTTGAAACGATTGATGAAAATTATTGGGATAACATTTATTTTTTAAATGACAAATATAGTTTAGCAGAAAGTCTAGGTAACGAAAAAATAAAAGAGCTAAGCAATCTTATTTATAATTTTTTAGATAAAGAAACTGAAGATTACGAATATTCATTAATGTCAGAAAGTTATATCGTGGGCGTAGACTAGACTCTCGCCCATTGTTTTATACAATGACGATAATCTTAAAAAATACGTATTTAGTGGTAAAAGAATAAAAAGAGGATTGTATAAAACAAAAGATGGAAAACTATTAAATGCAGATGTAAATGGTGCGTTGAATATACTTAGTAAAAGTAAAGTTGTAGACTTAGAAGTCTTATACAATAGAGGCGATCTGGACACGCCTATAAGAATAAGGGTTGCATAACAATCAAACTTCTTAAATAGAATTTTTAAATTTTTTAGAACCCTGTGACTTCAGTCATGGGAGGTTCAGAGGAGAATATTATGGAAAATACAAGAACAGAAAAAGAAATTCAAGATATTAATATCGCTGTGTTTATCGATACGGTAGACAAAATTCTTGGGAAAGAATTAAACACAAAACAAGCAAAGAAGATTATTAGACAAATTAAAAGATTGGAAAGAAAAATAAGTACTCGTGAATCTGGAAAGGTGTTAATAACTAATAGTTTATGCGATATGCTGGGTTGGAAAGAAAATACAGAATATATTGTAGGCAACAGAAGATATAAGATCTCAGACAATATCTTGTATTATAAAGATCCCATGCTCAATGTTTGTGTTTGGCAAGAAAACAAAGGACAATTATCAAAATTTGATAAATTCTTCAATGCTAAAGAAATTAGTGAAAACTATCACCTATATAACGAAGAATTGGGCGATTACGGATATCTAAATGTCGTTGATTTTAAAAATGATGAAGAAAAGATTTTGTTTGATGGAAACAAAAAGATCTTTGGTATAAGAAATATATTTACAGAAGATGAATGTAATTATTTGAAAAACAAATATAAATCGGCTAATTTGTGTGAGAGGATAGATGTTTTGTAGTGTCTATTGTTCTCTCTGATTTCTAAAGAATTAGCCATTTTCTGGCACACAAATATATAGTTAAAGGGGTTGGTAAAGGTGAGATATTTTAACAATGAATTTAGATAATAA
>NZ_JBKWZF010000022.1:28697-31916 GCF_046991905.1 Finegoldia sp.
ATTAAATAAGAGAAACAAGTTGAATGTAACACGCAAAGAATTTGCAGATTCATTAGGTTTTGGTAAAGACGAAGAGAAAAAATTAAAGCTTTGGGAAAAAGGAAAGGAAGAGGTTCCAGAATATATATATGATAAAGTAAAGTCTTTTAATATTGAGCCTAAGTATTTAATCAAAAATAATAAAGATTATAAATTTACCCAAATTGACTTGTTTGCGGGGATAGGTGGTATTAGGTTGGGCTTCCAGTATAATGGAGGCAAAACAGTTTTTTCATCTGAATGGGATAAATTTGCAAAGAAAACATATAAGGCTAATTTTGGGGAGGAACCAGAAGGAGATATTACATTAATTAACCCATTAGATATCCCTAACCATGATATATTATTAGCTGGATTTCCTTGCCAACCTTTTTCAAATGCAGGATTAAAATTAGGGTTTGAGGATACTCGTGGAACATTATTTTTTAATATTGCATCAATATTAAAGGTTAAGAGGCCGAAGGCCTTTATGCTCGAAAACGTTAAATCTTTAGGTAGCCATGATAAAGGCAGAACTATGAAAGTAATTTTAAATACACTTGATGAGTTAAATTATTATGTTCCGAATCCAGAAGTACTTAATGCGTATCATTTTGGTGTTCCACAAAACAGAGAAAGAATTATAATTGTGGGTTTTAACAAGGATTATTTACCAGAATCGTATGAGGAGTTTAAGTATCCTAAAGGAGAAATAATTTCTAATTTATCGGTTGGAGATATTTTGGAAAAAGAAGTAAATGAAAAGTACACAATTTCAGATAAACTTTGGATAGGACATCTTAAGAGAAAAGAAAAACATTTAGAAAAAGGAAATGGATTTGGTTTTAGTTTATTTAATAAAAATAGTAGGTATACAAATACAATAAGTGCAAGGTATTATAAAGATGGAAGCGAAGCCTTGATTGAGCAAAGATTGAAAAATCCTAGAAAGCTCACGCCAAGAGAGTGTGCTAGATTGCAGGGATTTCCAGAAGACTATATTATACCGGTTTCAAACGCACAGTCATACAAACAATTTGGAAATTCAGTTTGCGTTAACGTAATTGAACAAGTAGCTAAAAAAATGATTGATTATATGGAAAAATACAATATGATATAAAAGTAGTGCAATTTAGTGCAATTACTTGAAAAACAAATATAAATCTGCTAATTTGTGCGAGATGGAGGAAATTGAATGATAAATATTAAATATGATTTAAATAAATTGGTAACCAAAGTTATTATAGGATCATTGATTATTTTTACTATAACATTAATAATTCGAATGATTAATCCAATTTATAGATATTATTTTCCGGGAATTCAATTCTATGAAAATGTAGTAATAAATGATTTAAAAACATTTCAACAACGAGAAAGAACTAAAGAATTAAAATCTAAGATAGAAGAATCTAAAAGAACTTATACTAATAAACTCAAAGAATTAGAGATTCTAGATGATAATAATATGCTTGATACAACAATTGTTTATGCTTATAAGAGGTTTGTGTATGAAAGTGGTTTTATTAATGATACAATAAAGAACATGTCAACAGAAGATTTTCTGAAATATTATGGTGAAATGAATAATCAAGATAAAGTTTTTGCGGTAATAACTGCAATTAGCCGAGGAGATAAAGACAAAATATCTGAAGACAAAATTAAGTTTGCAAATTCTATAATTTCTAAAGAAATATCAAAATCAAAATCTGTAATAAAAGACAGCGAAAACGAGGTGAAGCTGTGCTAAGCTAAAGACTTAGCACCTTCTGGTGCTGGTTTTAGCTTTTACTTCACAAGCCTAAGACTGTAGAAATACAGACTACGTTAATTAAGTCATGGCACCTTTGGTTGTCGCCTTAGACCATTGCTCTGTCGGTTAACTTTAAGTTGGAAGTAAGGCACTAATGTCCTGTGAGTTAACCTTAAAAAGCTTTTTTAACATTGGCGAAAGGAAGACCGATTTCTAGTTTGTTAATAGAGCTAGAATAGGCATTACAGTATCTGGTGCTGATTTATAATTTTAAAACCAGAAATAATTACGAAAGGAGCCAAACACTTTATGGTATATGTAATTTCAAACAACGGACAAGCCTTAATGCCAACAAAGCGTTTTGGTAAGGTTCGTAGGTTATTAAATCAAAAAAAAGCTAAAGTAATAAGGCAATGTCCGTTTACGATTAAATTGTTGTATGAAACAGAAACAGATATAGTGCAAGATGTTGTGCTAGGAGTAGATACAGGCTCTAAAAATATAGGCGTATCTTGTGTCGCAAATGATAAAGTTCTCTACCAATCTCATACAATTGTTAGAACCGATATCAAAGAGAATATGGATAGCAGAAGAAAATACAGAAGAAATAGACGTAATAGAAAGACTAGATATAGAAAGCCTAGATTTTTAAATAGAAAGAACTCTACTAAGCTAGATAGATTGTCACCTTCTGTAAAACACAAGGTAAAGGCTCATATTGATGAAATTGAGTTTTGTAAAAAGATACTACCTATATCAAAAATAGTCTTAGAGGTAAGTCAGTTTGACTCTCATCTAATGAAAAATCCAAGCTTAAAATTTAAAAAGATTAAAAGCTGGGGCTATCAACAAGGTTTTAATTATGGTTTTTCATCAAGAAAAGAAGCTGTGATGAACAGAGATTCTTATACTTGTCAAATATGTGGGGCTAAAAATACAAGATTAGAGGTTCATCATATAGTGTATAGTTCTAAAGGTGGCACAAATGATGAGGATAACCTAATAACATTATGTGAATCTTGCCATAAAAAAGTTCACAAAGGTGAAATTAATGTAAGGTTAAAGCCAAAGAGATTAAAACTGAAAGAAGCAATACACATGAATATAATTAGAAGTCAACTATTAAAAGTATATCCAGAGGCAATAGAAACTTTTGGTTTTGTGACTAAGGAAAATAGGAACAATTTAAATCTTCCTAAAGACCATTATATTGATGCTTGTGTAGTTGCTTCTGCTGGTAAGAAATTTGTTCTAAATAATGAAATATACTACAAGAGAAGAGTATCAAAGGGTGACTATCAATTATATAAAGGTTCTTGCAGTGAAATAAGACTACCTATTGGTAAGATACAAGGCTTTAAAAAGTTTGATAAGGTTGATTATCTTGGCAAAACATATTTCATTAAAGGAAGAATGTCATCTGGATATGCTGTTTTAATGGATATATT
>NZ_JBKWZF010000022.1:31926-36054 GCF_046991905.1 Finegoldia sp.
CATATTTCATTAAAGGAAGAATGTCATCTGGATATGCTGTTTTAATGGATATATTCAATAAAACGATAGATTTTTCTAATATGCCGAGAGGTTACAAGACACCTAAGCTAAAAAATTTAAAGAGAATATCAGCGAGAGGTAGTGTATTATGTATAAGAGAAAAAATTGCGTAAGTGCAAATTATACAACAATACAAAAATATATTAAGCACCAAGGATAGGTGCCATTCATGAGCTAAGCTAAAGACTTAGCCCTTTTCTGGCACATTATGATAAAAGGAGATGTAATTATGGAATTATCGGAAATACATGATGCGTACAAAGAAATAAAAGAAAGCACATATCATAGCGTTCCAGAGCCATACGAACTTGACAGAAAATATATGGAATATGAGTATTGCTATTTGGAATCAGAGCTTTATGCGGTTAGAAAAAAAGGAAAAGAAATAATAAGCCTGGTTAAAGCTAGAAGTCCTCTTCAAGCTATAACAAAGGTTTTGGAGGAATAATGGAAGAATTAAACAAAAATATATTAAATGTCACGCAAGGTCTTGGTCTAGATGTAACGATCTCTAATAACATTCTTGCAACTATTGAGAAGTTATCAGATTTGTTAAAAGGCGTATGCTTAGATGATGTTGAAATTATAAAAGACAGTATATGCAATGTGTATATAACCCTCGTTGTAGGAAATGAGCTTGATTCTAGAGTTGATTTGGATAAAATATATACGATTCTGCGAGAGTTCAGGAAAGTTTCTAAAAAACCTTGTGAAAATAAGCTAATCATTATAGAACAAATAGCGAAGCTTATTAATTTTATTGTAGGTGTTCAAAATTATAAAAAACTTGTTGCATCAGGTATTATTGATGTTTTGTTAACTGTTTGTGATTTTTATAGTATAGAGATCTTGGATTGCATGAAAGATAAATATTAAATAAGGAGATAGTTTATGTGTGGATTTTATTTATCGGAAGACAGGTTAAAAGAGCTAGACGATTTACAAATTTATGAAATTAGAAAAGGTATTAAAAATGGCGTTGATATCAGTCTTTATGATAATCAAAAGTTTGATTGGTGGCAGATGAGACAGATTAGAGTTGGGCTAGAAAAAGGGCTTGATGTAAAAGTATATTCTAATTTCAAATATGAGTGGCAACAAATGAGAGAAATCAGATTAGGTATGGAGTCTGAAGTTGACATAACTATATATACTAATCCTATGTTTAACCATTGGCAAATGAAGCAGATTAGGTGGGGTTTAGAGCATGATATTAATGTCGATTTATATGCAAATCCAGAATTCAATCAAATTCAAATGTATCAAATTAGAGAAGGTATTATAAATAAAGTCGATGTTTCTATATATGCAACTAAAGACTTTAACTCAGGGCAAATGGAACAAATTAGATTAGGTCTTGAAGAAGGACTTGATGTAGGTTTTTATACTAACCCTATGTATAGCACAAGGCAGATGGAAAGATTCAGACTAAGACTTGAGCAAGAATTAGGTTAAGTTTTTTATTCTTTATATAACATTAGATGAAGATGTTTATTATACATGTTGGTATTAGAATTTGAGGACATGGTTTCCCCTGTTCTCTTTTTATAAGCCAGAAAAAGCAGGTACATAGCACCTGCTTTTTCTGGCTTATATTAACTTGTTCATTTCTTCCATTTCTCTCAAAACATCTTTTGCATAAACAATTTCGCAAGGTTCATTAATTTTATTAAAAGATTGTGGCAGATAATAGTCTATTATGGGCTTATACACTCCCCTATCTTCTCTAACTATGGCTACAAGCTTAGGACTAAACTCGTATAAGTCTGCTCTAAATTCTTCCAAAAGATTTTCATAATCATATGAAATATTTATGCCATCGCACAATCTTGATAGTATGAAGGCCGTTTGGAGGTCTAAGTCTTCGACATTTATCTCCCCTGCTCTTAAACTATCAATCATTCCTTTGTTAACTCCTGTGCTTTGTTCGATTAGTTCAGATGTGAACGCTTCGTTTTCTAACAATAATTTTATTTTTTCTATATCAATTGATTTTGAACTCATTTTCCCACCTACAATCTAAAACTCATCTTCTGGTTCAACATAGCAGTACTTTTCCATTTCTTTCAAAGCATCTTCTACTTTTATAACTTCACACTTTTGATTGATTTGCCCGAATTCAGATTGTAGATAATACGAAATGATTGGTTGGTAGCCATATAACTCATAATCTCTCACAATCGCAACGTAGTCGCTGTTTTCATTAAAAGAGCCAATACCTATATACCCCATCATTTCTCTATAGTCTTCTTTTATACACTCGTTTTCGCCTAGCTCAATAAGTTTCATAACCTGCGATATTCTAAGATTTTCGAATTCCATATACCCCATTCGAAGCCCTACAATTAATTCATAGTCTAATCCTGTTTTTTCTGCGATTTCTTCTAGTGCCATTCCAGAACTTAATGCTTCTCGTGCTTTCCAAATTTCTAACTTCCTAATTTCTAAATCCATAATACAAACTCCTCTATTATATGTTTATCATTATTTTATCACAAAACATTAGGAAATTATTAAATAAGTCGTTAATAGATTTTTGTTTAATCGTGATGATTTTATCTTTTAAAATTATCTTGTTGTTTTGTTGTTATAATTTGAGAAAATAAATATGAGTATTGGTACATCCTGTAGTATCACAAATAAATAATTCCATTGTGAGTTGTCGATATATTACATGCATAGAAAAGATAAAAGGAGAGAAATTTATGATAACAGTAAAATCAAAACAAGAACTTGTAGGGAAAAACATTTTGATGAATGGAGACTGGTTTTCGCCTAAACATATTGTTCAATACGAGATAGAAAAAATAACTGATGTATTTTCTGACACGATTAGAACGAGCCAATCTGCCCCATACGGTTCAACTAATAGTACAAATATCAATAGTTTAGTTAATAATTGTGGAACTCTAAAAAAAGATTTATTAGAGCGTTTTGATAATAAGAAACTTTCGCTCGATACTATAATTAAGGTAGAATTTTTTAATAACTACAAAAATTATATAAGAATAGACCCTGTTAAACGAATTGAGGATATGATATCAAATCTTGTTAATCAAGATTTTATAAATAATGGCTTTTTCGAGAGTAAAAATATACTAATAACGAAAATTGTTAATATCGACCTAATAACTAAATTTATTTATAATCGTATGATGTCGGATTGGGCATATAATGTAGATTTAGAGCCTTTGTTAGATCCAATAACTACTAAAAATAAAGATTGTACGGTTATTGTTTCCCCATCATCAAGGCTTGATATAAAAAATCAAATAACAATTTTGAAAGATAATGAACCGATTGGACATATCAATTGCAAAACAAATGAAGAAGTCAAAAGTTGGCTATCAATATTGCAAACAGAATATCAACTATAATTTGAATGAACAATGCCCCACTACAATATTGTGGGGCATTGTTTTATTCATAAGTAGGTACACAGTATAGCATAGCAAATAATTCGTCTGCATGTTTCTTGTCGATATTTTACATACATAACAAAGATAAAGGAGAAAAATTTATGGAAAACACATTATACGAACAAAACGTTCAACTTAACCAAATTATTGAGAGATTAGCAGAGCTTAATCAAATGGTTCCTGAAACAGAAATGGATGAACACAGGATTAAATTAGAGCGTGAATTATTGCTTGAAAAGTTTAGAGACTCTACCGAATCGCTAGAAGAAAAAGCGAATAATACAGCTGGTTATATAAAACATTTAGAAAACAATGTCAAAGAGATTGATGAAGAAATTAAAAGGCTTAAAGCAAGAAAAGATAGCTTTAATAATTCTATAAACTTTTTGAAATCGGCTTTATCAACATTGTTTAATCTTTGTGACAAGAAAAAGCTTAAAACAGCGTTATATACATTTACACTAGCTAAAGGAAAAGGCAAGGTTGTTATTGAGGATGAAACTAAGTTAACAGAAGAATATCTAGTTCCTCAACCACCTAAGCCTGACAAACAAAAGTTATATGACGATATTGCTAATCAAGGATTAATAATTGACGGGGTTAAATTAGAATATAGTGAATCATTAAGAATTAGATAACATTTTAGGGG
>NZ_JBKWZF010000023.1:0-30107 GCF_046991905.1 Finegoldia sp.
AAAAACTGACCTCCTCTAAGTTGGTTTTAGGTCCAACTTTTTGGGGTCAGTTCATAATTTGATTGGTTTTATTTTTTTTTATTTGAAAAATGTGTTAAATTAATAATAATTATCAAAAAAATAAGAAAAAGCGTTTTTTAGTGTTATTATTGAATTAAGTTGGGTATAAATAGCTTAGTGGTTATTAGGATAATAGCTAATAAATAAATTTGGAGGTAATGATTATGGCTACAGATGTAGAAATTGCTCAAAAAGCGAAATTAGAAAAAATCAGTGTTATCGCTGAAAAAATGGGATTAATAGAAGAAGATTACGAACAATATGGTAGATATAAGGCAAAATTAGATTTAAATCTTTTTGAAAAAAACAAAGACAAAAAAGATGGTAAATTAATTTTGATGACAAGTATTAACCCAACTCCAACAGGAGAAGGTAAAACAACTATGAATGTTGGCTTGGCAATGGGACTTAATAAAATAGGCAAAAATGCTATTTCAGTTTTAAGAGAACCATCTTTAGGACCAAACTTTGGTATGAAAGGTGGAGCAGCTGGTGGTGGATATGCACAAGTAGTTCCAATGGATGAAATAAACATGCATTTCACAGGTGACTTCCACGCAATCACTACTGCAAACAACTTAATTTGCGCAATGATGGATAACCACATTCACCAAGGTAATGCGTTAAACATCGATCCAAAACAAATCTTAATTAAGAGATGTATGGATATGAACGAACGTGAATTAAGAGATATAATCATTGGTGTTGGAACTAAGGGTAACGGAGTTATGCGTCAAGATGGTTTCGAAATAACTGTCGCAAGTGAAATCATGGCTATTTTATGTCTTGCAAAAGATTTGAAAGACTTAAAAGAAAGAGTTGGAAATATTCTTATAGCTTTTGATAAAGAAGGTAAACCAGTTTACGCAAAAGACGTTAAAGCTGATGGTGCTGTAGCATTAATCATGAAAGAAGCGATCAAGCCAAACTTAGTTCAAACATTAGAACACACTCCAGCAATTATTCATGGTGGACCATTCGCCAACATTGCACACGGATGTAACTCTTTAATAGCTACAAAATTAGGATTGAAGCTTGGAGATTATGTTGTTACAGAAGCAGGTTTCGGTGCTGACTTAGGAGCAGAAAAATTCTTCGACATTAAATGTAGAAATGATTTACACCCTAACATGGTTTGTATCGTAGCTACAATCAAAGCATTAAAACATCACGGGGAAGCTGAAGACTACAAAGTTGAAAATGTAGAAGCTTTAGAAAAAGGATATGCTAACCTTAAACGTCATATCGAAAACATGAGGAAATACAAAGTTCCAGTAGTAGTAGCAATCAACAGATTCGCAAATGATACTGATGCTGAAATTAAGAAATTAACTGAATTAGTTGAAGCAGACGGAACAAGAGCTATTTTCTGTGATGTATGGGCTGAAGGTGGAGAAGGCGCTAAAGAATTAGCAGAATACGTTGTTGAAAATACAAAAGAAGAAAACGAATTTGAATTCTTATATGACCTTGAATTACCAATCAAAGAAAAGATTGAAAAAATTGCAAAAGAAATCTACAGAGCTGATGGCGTTGAATTTAGTGCTAAGGCTAAGAAGAAATTAAAACAAATCAAAGAATTAGGATTAGACAATTATCCAGTATGTATGGCTAAGACTCAATACTCATTCTCTGATAATAAAAAGTTAATCGGAGCTCCAACTGGATTTACAATCACAGTAAGTGATTTCAAAATCTCAAGAGGCGCTGGATTTGTTGTTGCACTATTAGGTTCTGTAATGACAATGCCAGGTTTACCAAAAGTACCTTCAGCAGAAAACTGTGATGTTTTAGATGATGGTACAGTTGTAGGATTATTCTAGAAGAAAATTTAAAGCCTGAATTTGTGTAAATTTATTATGATTTATAAAAATTTTCTATAAATTCAGGCTTATTTATTATTAGAATTAATAAATTTTGTTACAAATACTAATAACTTTTATGGTACAATAGTTATAAAAAGGATTATAAGTAAAAGGAGATGCTTATGAGTACAAAAAAAACTCCTCTATATGAGGAACACAAAAAATTAGGTGGAAAAGTTGTTGACTTCGCTGGTTTTTATTTACCAGTTGATTATGAAGGATTACAACAAGAACACGAAGCAGTAAGAAACAACGTTGGTTTATTTGATGTAAGCCACATGGGTGAATTTACTGTAAAAGGCAAAGACGCTTTAAAATTCATCAACTATGTTTGCACTAATGATTACACTAAATGTGCAGACGGACAAATCCAATATTCTTTATTATTACACGAAGATGGTGGAATGGTTGATGACTTATTAGTTTATAAAAACAATGATCAAGATTTCTTAATGGTTCCAAATGCAGCTAATACTGAAAAGGACTTCAAACATATTTCTCAATATGTTGATAAATTCGATGTTGAATTGAAAAATATCAGCGATTCTGTAGGAGAAATCGCTATTCAAGGTCCAAAAGCTGAAGAATTATTACAAAGATTAGTTGAATTTGACCTTTCAAAAATAGAATACTATCATTTTGTAAAAGACATTAAATACAAAGAATACGATGTATTAATTTCTAGAACTGGTTATACTGGTGAAGATGGATTCGAAGTTTATGCAACTGCTGAAGCAATTGTAGACTTATGGAATGAATTATTAGAAAAAGGAAAAGACTTAGGTGTTAAACCATGTGGTCTTGGATGTAGAGATACATTGAGATTTGAAGCAGCAATGCCTTTATATGGAAATGAACTTGCAGATGAAGTATCTCCATTAGAAGTTGGCTTGAAGTTTGCAGTTAAAATGGACAAAGACGACTTCGTAGGTAAAGCTAAAACTCAAGAAAAAGTTGATGCAGGAATCGACAAAAAACTTATTGGTATCGAAATGCAAAGCAAACGTATTGCAAGACAAGGTGCTGAAGTTCAAAAAGATGGTAAAACTATCGGTAAAGTAACTACAGGATACCTTTCACCAACATTTGGCGTATGTTTAGCAAACGCATTTGTAGATAAATCAGCTGTAGCATTAGGTGATGAAGTTGATGTTATTATCAGGAACAAACCAACTAAAGCAACAGTTGTTAAAAGAAAATTTTTGGATAGAAAATAGGGGGAAAAGAAAATGGCAGAAGTAGCAAAAGATTTATTGTACACAAAAGATCATGAATGGATTAAAGTAGACGGAGACGTTTATGAAATTGGTCTTGCAGATTATGCACAAGACAGTTTAGGAGACATTGTATACGTTGAATTACCAGATGTTGATGATGAAATTGATGCAGAAGAATCTGTAGCAAGTGTTGAATCTGTAAAAGCAGCATCAGAAGTTTACACTCCATTTGCTTGTACAATTGTAGAAGCTAATGAAGAATTAGATGATGAACCAGGTAACATCAATAAAGCTCCATACGAAAGCTGGATTGCTAAGGTTAAATTCGAAGACTTCGATGAATCTAAATTAATGACTGCTGATGAATACGAAAAATTCTTAGGAGAATTATAATGTATCCATACATCTCAATTACTGATCAAGAAATTGAGGAAATGCTAAAAACAATTGGCATTTCCTCTCTAGATGAACTATATTCAGATATTCCTGAAAATGTTCAATTCAAAGGAGAACTTAACATACCAAAAGCAAAAAGTGAAGTTGAAGTTAGAAGATATTTCGACGAAATTTTTGCTAAGAACACATCTACTGATGATAAGGTTTGTTTCTTAGGTGGTGGAGCTTATGATAGATACGTTCCTTCTGTTATTCCAGCAATGGCTAGCAGAAGTGAATTCTACACTTCATATACACCATACCAACCAGAAATAAGCCAAGGTACTCTTTCCTATATTTTTGAATATCAAACAATGATGGCTAACCTTACAGGTATGCCAATATCAAACGCTTCTTTGTACGATGGCGGAACAGCTATAACAGAAGCAGCTTTGATGACTATCCAAAAGTCTAAAAAATCTAAAATTCTATGTGCTGACACTGTTAGCCCTTCAGCAAAAGAAATATTGTTGACTTATTGTCACGATAGAAAAGTTGAAGTAGAATTTATCCCAATGAAAGATTTACTAACAGATATGGACGAATTGGAAAAAATGATGACTGACGAAGTAGGTACAGTTATCGTTCAATCTCCAAACTATTACGGATATATCGAAGATGTTAAAAAATATGAAGAGTTAACTCACTCTATCAAGAAAAACTACTTGATAATGTCAGCAGATCCTATGAGTTTAGGTTTGTTAAAAAAACCATCTGAATATAATGTTGACGTTGTTGTAGGTGAAGCTCAACAATTCGGAGTAAACTTACAATATGGTGGACCTTATTTAGGATATATGTGTTTTACTGATGAATTTGTTAGAAAATTCCCTGGCCGTGTAGTAGGACAAACTACTGACGAAGACGGTAAGAGATCATTCGTTTTAACACTTTCAGCAAGAGAACAACACATTAAACGTGATAGAGCAACTTCAAATATCTGTTCAAACCAAGGTGTTAACTTACTTGCAGCAAGTATTTATTTATCACTTTTAGGTAAAGCTGGTATTAAAGAAGTAGCAACTCAATCATTACAAAAAGCTCACTATCTATTTGAAGAATTGAAGAAAATAGACAAAGTTAAAGTTCTTAGTGAAAAACCATTCTTTGATGAATTCACTATCGGTTTTGACAAAGACACTGAAGAAGTTAAGAAAGCATTATTTGATAAAGGATTCTTAGCTGGAATTAGCATTAAAGAAGCTACAGATGGATGTGGCAATGGTTTAATTATTGCTGTAACAGAAAAGAGAACAAAAGAAGAAATGGACAATTTTGTAGCAGCAGTTAAGGAGGTATTATAATATGGCTTATAACAAGTTAATATTTGAATTATCACAACCAGGTAGAACTGGATATAAACTTCCTGAATTAGACGTAGAAGAAAAAGATAACTTAATTCCTGAAGAATTTTTATCAAATGAAGAATTAGATTTACCAGAAGTTAGTGAAGTTGATGTAGTTCGTCACTATACTAATCTTTCAACTCTAAACTTCGGCGTAGATACAGGTATGTATCCATTAGGATCTTGTACAATGAAGTACAACCCTAAAATAAATGAAGAAATCATAGCAAACCCAAAACTTGCACGTCTTCACCCAAAACAAGATGACTATCAAGTTCAAGGTGCATTGGAAGCAATGTATACTTTACAAAAATCACTATGCGAAATCTCTGCAATGGATTATATGACATTACAACCAGCAGCAGGTGCTCATGGTGAAATCACTGCTATTACAATCTTCAAAAAATATCACGAAGTTAATGGTAATTCTGAAAAGAATGAAATCATAGTTCCAGACTCAGCTCACGGTACTAACCCAGCAACAGCTGCAATGGCAGGCTACAAAGTAGTAGAAGTTAAATCAAACGAAAATGGTGTAGTTGACGTTGAAGACTTAAGAAAAGTTGTAAACGAAAAAACAGCTGGTTTGATGTTAACTAACCCTAACACTTTAGGTTTATTTGAAACTAAAATCAAAGAAATTGCTGAAATAGTTCACGAAGCTGGTGGATTACTATACTATGATGGAGCAAATGCTAACGCTATTTTAGGACACGCTAGACCAGGGGACATGGGATTCGATGCAATCCACTTCAATGTTCATAAAACATTCTCTACACCACACGGTGGTGGAGGTCCAGGTGCAGGTCCTGTAGGTGTTAAGAAATTCTTAAGAGATTATTTACCAAAACCAATTGTTGAAAAAGATGGAGATAAATATTTCTTAGATTATAGCATGGAACATTCTATTGGTAGAATGAAGGACTTCCAAGGTCACTTCGGAATTTTAATGAGAGCATTGACTTATATCCTAACTATGGGTAGTGACGGATTGAAATGTGCATCTACTACAGCAGTATTAAATGCAAACTATCTACAAGCTCAATTAAAAGACGATTACAACTTACCACACGACTTCATCTGTAAACACGAATTTGTATTAGGCGGATTAAAGGATGATTGCGATGGACAAGTTAAGACATTGGATGTAGCTAAGAGACTGTTAGATATGGGATTCCATCCACCAACAGTATACTTCCCATTAATCGTTCACGAAGCATTAATGGTAGAACCTACTGAAACTGAACCAAAACAAACTCTTGATGAATTCGTTGCTGCAATGAAACAAATTGCACAAGAAGCAAGAGAAAACAAAGATATATTATTAGAAGCTCCTATTACAACAGTTGTTAGAAGACCAGATGAAACAGAAGCTGCTAAGAAATTAATATTGACTTACAAAAAAGGAGAATAATGACTAAAGATATCATTATTATCGGCGCTGGACCTGGTGGCTATGAAACTGCCATCAGGGCATGCCAGCTCGGTTTAAATGTAACTTTAATCGAAAAAGCTGAAGTAGGTGGTACATGCTTGAACAGAGGATGTATACCTACTAAAACTTTATGGAAAATTGCTGATTTGTACAAAGAAATTAAAGAATCAGAAACTTTTGGAATTGAAGTTAATGACCATAAATTGCTAGCCGATAAAATAAAACAAAGGAAAACGGAAATTATCGAAAGGCTTAGAAGTGGTGTTGAATACCTTTTCAAAACTTACGATAATTTAACTTTTATTAGAGGGGAAGCTAGTTTTAAGGATAATAAAACAGTTGTTGTGAAGACTTTGGAAGGAGAAACCAAAGAACTTACAGCTGATAAAATTATCATAGCTACTGGATCCAAAGATTATAAGCCAACTAATATCGAAGGCATAGACCACCCTAAAGTTTTGACATCAACTGGACTTTTAGAATTAGAAGAAATTCCAAAATCAATGGTTGTAATCGGAACTGGCGTCATCGGAATGGAATTTGCATCCATATATTCACAATTTGGTACAGAAGTAACTGTAGTTGGTAACAAATTGTTGAAGACGGAAGATGGAGAAATTCAAAAACGCTTAAAATCAATTTTAAAAAGTGACACATTGAAGTTTGTTACTGGAGTTTATGCTAAGAAAATAGTTGAAGAAGACGGAAAACTTAAAATCATTAGTCAAAAAGTTGGCAAAGATAAATTTGAAGAAACTTATGCAGATTACGTTCTTGTAGCTAGTGGAAGAAGCAGCAACATTGACAATCTTGGAATTGAAAACACAGACATTCAAACAGAAAAGAATGCTATAATTGTCGATGAAAACTTACAAACTAATGTTGAAGGAATATATTCCATAGGTGATTGTGTGTATAAGAACACTCAATTAGCACACGTTGCAAGTAATCAAGGTAAAAACCTTGTAAGAGAATTTTCGGGTAAGGAAAAAAACATCAACATGGATATAGTTCCAGCTGTTGTGTTTACAGTTCCTGAAATTGCTTCTGTTGGCTTAAGTGAAGAAAAAGCAAAAGAACAAAACATAGATTATGTAACAAGCAAATTCATGTATCAAGCAAATGGTAAAGCATTGAGTTTGAATGCTACTGAAGGTTTTGTGAAGATAGTTGCTACTAAAGATTTATCTAAGATTTTAGGTTGCCACATAATTGGTCACGACGCATCAACACTAATTCACTTTGCAGCAATTGCGATGAATAATAATGTTGGAGTTGAAGGTTTATCAGCTATGATTTATGCACATCCAACTATTAGTGAAGTGTTCATGGATTCTGTTGAACAATTAGAAGGCTTATCCATAAACACACCAAACCCTAAGAAATAAACGAAATCTTCGTATTAATTTTTCTTGAAAAGTTAAATTGATACGAAGATTTTTTAATGTTTGCGAAAAGTCAAATATAATGTTTGATTTTTCGTAAATATTAAAGCGTTTTTACTCACAGTTAGCACACAATTGCTTGATAAAGTATAAGTATAAAATATGGAGGTAGAAAAAATGGATAGAGATCCTTATTCTGAATATAATGATTACATTCAAAGAAGAAAAGACGGCTTGAACGAAAGAAAAGTCGAAAATATGATTAAAGAAGAAATAGCTAAGAACAAACCAAAAATAGGTTGGCTCAAAGCACTTACTATATTTTTATTAATTTATTCATTGGTCATGAGTTATTTTGTAGCAAAAAACATGACTGGAATTACCGAAACGATAAACAAGAATGGTCAAGTAGAAAGCAGCACTATTTCTATAAAAAACAACAGCGTATCCACAGAAAATGCTGTAGCGAAGAAATCTTTGGACTCTGTAGTTGGTATTACAACAGTAGGAGTTCAAGAAAATATGTTTTTCCAAGGTAGAGTCGTAGAAGGTGTTGGTAGTGGTGTTGTGGTTAGCAAGGATGGATACATACTTACTAACGCACACGTTGTACAAGATGGTAAAGCAGAAAAAATCGAAGTTTTACTTACAAATGGCAAAAAATCATCAGCTAAATTATTATGGTATGATACAACGTTGGATCTTGCAGTAATTAAAACTGATATGACTGGACTTAAACCTGTTGAAATGGGAGACAGCGATAAGGTTCAAATCGGAGACAAGGCTATTGCCATTGGTAATCCTTTGGGATTAGATTTGCAATCAACATTGACAAGTGGATATATTTCTGGGAAAGACAGAACAATCACATTACAAAACGGTCTACAAATGGACGGTTTAATGCAAACAGATGCAGCAATTAACTCTGGAAATAGTGGTGGAGGACTTTTCGATCAAGAAGGTAAACTAATTGGAATTAACACTGCCAAAGCATCTGCAGAAGGAATAGGATTTACAATTCCTATTAATGTAGCAAAAACTATTGTCGATAATATAGTTTCTGGTGGATCTTTTGAAGGTGTTAAATTGGGAATTAGTGGCGTAGATGTTAAAACTTTCCAACAAGCTACTGGCCAAAAACTATCTGTAGACAAAGGAATATATGTTGTGGAAGTTGTCAAAGGTTCTTCTGCACAAAAAGCAGGTGTAACTAGAGGAGATATCATCACAAAAGTAAACGGCAAACCGATAAACACAATGAGTTCATTGAAGAAGGCGTTGCTTGAAGTTAGACCACAACAAAAAGGAAAGGTTACAGTTTATAGAGATGGTAGTACGAAAGATTTAGATATTGAATTTAGTACTTTAGAACAAAAATAAGTTATCACGTTTTTTCCTTCCTTAATTTTGCGTGAGATTTGAAATATATAAATTTGAAAGCGGTAGTGAAAGCTATCGCTTTTAAATTACATAAAAATAAAAATCAGATTAATTAATGAAATTTGCATTTTACTATTTACACATTCAGTTAATTAGTATAAAATATGGGAGTGTCGAGGAGGAGAGAATTTTGAAGCAAATTTATTCTGTAAAAATGATTTTAAAATACAAGACAGATGTTTCGATATATGAAGAAGATATAGTCCTTATCGAAATGAATAGCATCGATGAATTAAAAGAAAAATGCTTGGAATATGTCGATTTAATTCAAGAAGATTTGAATGATCATGAATTTGTAGAATTATATGAAATTGTGAATTGGAATTTAGCAAGCGAAAAATTCGATAGTTCTATGAATTTCAAGGAAGTTTACTCAGAGTTTATAGATGAAGACGAAATTGCATAGCAAAATAGTAGGAATTTGTTTAAAGGCTTAACTATTTTGTTTTTTTCGTGTATAATATAATAGGACATAAGGATCTCTTATATATATATTTATTACATAACTGTAAGGAGGTTATTATGTCAAAAAATTTATTAACTATTAAAGACTTATCCGCAAGGGTAGGAGATAAAGAAATATTAAAAAACATAAATTTAAATATAAACTATGGTGAAGTTCACGTTATTATGGGACCAAATGGTTCTGGTAAATCAACTTTAGCCAATGTTATTTTGAACAATCCACAATATGAAACTACTTCAGGTGATATTTTACTTGATGGTGAAAGTATTATGGATTTATCAACAGATAAAAGAGCCAAAAAAGGTATTTTTATGTCTTTCCAAAATCCAATGGAAGTTTCAGGCATTAGTGTAGAAAACTTCATCAGATCTGCCAAAATAGCAAAAACTGATGAAAATATAGGATTCTTAGAATTCAGAGAAGAACTGGAAGATAATATGGATATACTTGAGTTTAATCATGGATATTCTTCCAGATATTTGAATGTCGGTTTTTCCGGTGGTGAAAAAAAGAAGAACGAAATTCTACAAATGTTAATGCTACAACCAAAACTAGCAATCCTTGATGAAACAGATTCTGGTCTTGATGTTGATGCTGTTAGAACTGTATCAAAAGGTGTAAAGGAATTCTTACATGACAACAATTCAGTTATTGTAATCACACATCACAAGGAAATCTTAAAAGAAATTAAGCCAGATTTCGTTCATGTAATCATGGATGGCACTATTGTAAAAGAAGGTTCTAGCGAACTTTTAGATCAAATTGAAGAAAAAGGATTCAATTGGATTAGAGAAGAGGTGAAATAATGGCACCTAAAAAGAAGACTCAAGTCGATGAAATGGATAGAGGTATCTATGACATCAAGAATAAATTTACTTTTAGAAGAAAAACTGAAGAGGGCTTGACTCCTGAAATTGTAAGACAGATTTCAGAAGAAAAAAATGAACCTCAATGGATGCTCGAAAAAAGATTGGAAGCTTTGGAAATATTTTACAATTCAGAAGATCCTGAATGGGGACCGGATTTGAGTGTCGTTGATATGAATAAGGTCACAACATACATCAGACCTGATGCAGATAGATCAAGTGACTGGAACGAAGTCCCTGATGAAATCAGAGATACTTTTGATAAGTTGGGTATTCAAGAAGCTGAAAAAGAAATGATGCTTAGCGGCGTTGGTGCACAATACGATAGTGAGGTTGTGTATCACAACATTCAACAATCTTTGGTAGACCAAGGGGTTATTTATACAGATTTTGATACGGCTCTTAGAGAACATGAAGATATTGTTAAACAATATTTTGCAAAATCAATCACACCAAGATTACACAAATACGCAGCACTTCACTATGCAGTGTGGTCAGGTGGATCATTTGTATATGTTCCAAAGGGAGTAGATGTTAAAATCCCACTTCAAAGTTATTTCAGATTGAATGCTCCAGGAGCAGGTCAATTCGAACATACAATGATTATCGTAGAAAATGATAGTTATTGTCACTTCATTGAAGGTTGCTCAGCTCCAAAATATAACGCATTAAATGTACACGCTGGTGCAGTTGAAATCTTCGTTGGAGAAAATGCTACTCTTAGATTTTCAACAATCGAAAACTGGTCACGAAATATGTACAACTTAAACTCGAAAAGAGCAATCATTGAAAAAAATGGTAAGGTTGAATGGGTTTCTGGTTCATTTGGATCAGCGGTATCCATGCTTTATCCATCAAGTGTCTTAAAGGGAGAAGGTGCAAGCAGTGAATACACTGGTATTTCATTTGCAGGACGTGACCAAAACTTAGACACAGGTGCTGTTATGATTCACGCAGCCCCTCACACAACAAGCTATGTAAACAGCAAGTCTATCTCTAAATCAGGTGGAATCAGTGTTTACAGAGGTTTAGTAGACATAAAAGAAAATGCTTACGATTCAAAATCATCAGTAAGTTGTGAATCGTTAATGTTAGATAATGAAAGTAGATCAGATACAATTCCAGTTGTTAAAATAGCGAACAAACATGTCGATTTGGGACATGAAGCATCTATAGGTAGAATAGATGACCAAGTTATTTTCTATTTGATGACAAGAGGTATTCCAGAAGAAGAAGCAAAATCAATGGTAGTTCGTGGATTTGCAGAACCAATAGCAAAGGAATTGCCAATGGAATATGCGGTTGAGATGAATAATTTAATTAATCTTGAACTAGAAGGAAGCATAGGATAGGAGTTGTATATGGAACAAATTAAAGGAAATAAACTGGGATTCAAAACTTTTAAATATTTGAAAGTTAACGATACAGAAATTAATCTCCCAGATATAGATATAAAAGAATACAGAATAGACTCTGATCCAGTAGAAGCATTGGAAAACAAAGATTTTGGTGTGTGCCAAGAAGCTTTGGACATGAACGAAAAATCGGGAAATCTATTCAAAAAATACAGAACAGAAGAAAATCAAGTAAAAGATTTCGGTGTAGTTGATTTGGTTACTGACAGAGAATATGATATTTTATTGGATACTCACAAAATCACAGCCGAAAAGAACTCAAGCTTACGAGTTGTACTTGATTACAGAGACAATGATGACAACAAGAAATTCAGAAGCTCAGTAATAGAAATCAATGCCAAAGAAAACAGCAACGTTGAAGTTTTTGTAATTCAAACAGAAAAACACACAACAGCATTGGAATCATTGATTTTGAACTTAGATGAAGAAAGTAATGTAATTCTTAGCCAATACGAATTAGGTAGCAGGGACAATTATGTCAACACAAAAGCTAATTTGAATGGCAAACATTCTAACTTGGATATCAACAGTATTTACTTCACACATGGAGATAATTCATTGAATATGCTTTATGAAATCAATCATTTCGGCAAAGAATCCAAATCTTCATGTATCGTAAATGGTGCATTAAAAGAATCATCTTATAAAAACTTCAAGTCAACTCTTGATTTCAAAAAAGGATCCATGGGATCCACAGGAACTGAAGAAGAATACGCAGTATTGTTATCAGATGATGTGAAAAACTTGTCCGTTCCAGTACTTTTAGCAGGAGAAGACGATGTAATAGGAAATCACGCAGCAAGTGCAGGTAAGATAGATGCCGATATGCTATTTTATATAATGAACCGTGCTATATCCAGAGATGTAGCTGAAAGTATGATAGTTGAATCCAAATTTAGCGAATCATTAAGCAGATTAGATGACGAAAAATTGGAAAATAAACTACTTTCATTCATAAGAGAAAAAATGGCAAAGAGGGAATTGGATGTTAGATAAAAAACAAGTAGAAGATATAAGAAAGGACTTTTTGTATTTGGATAAAGAATACAAAAATCCGATAGTTTATTTGGACAATGCAGCTACCAGCCAAAAACCGATTCAAGTCATAGATAGCGTAAGTGAATTTTACAAATATGAAAATGCAAATCCTCACAGAGGAGCACACACATTGAGCGTTTTATCTACAGATGTTTACGAATCTGGAAGAGAAAAAATCGCCAAATTCATCAACGCAGCAGATTCTTCAGAGGTAGTCTTCACCAGAAACACTACTGAATCTTTGAATTTAATAGCGTATTCGTACGGTTATGAAAATTTGAAAGAAGATGATGAAATAGTCATATCAATAATGGAACACCACAGTAATTTAGTAACTTGGCAAGAAGTGTGCAAGAAAACTAAGGCTAAGCTAAAATACTTGTATGTTGACAAAGAAAATATGCAATTGGATTTTGAAGAATTCAAGAAAACAATCACTGAAAAAACGAAAATTTTCTCAATAACACAAGCATCAAACGTAGTGGGAACTATGCCTGAAGTTGAAAAAATGATAAAATACGTCAAATCAGTTAACAAACATTGTATATGTATCGTGGATTCTGCACAATATATTCCACATAACAAAGTTGATGTACAACAATTAGGTTGTGATTTCTTAGTATTTTCAGGTCACAAAATGCTTAGCATAATGGGAGTTGGAATACTTTATGGAAAGAAAGAATTCTTGAACAACTTAAAGCCTTTCTTGTACGGTGGAGATATGATTGAATATGTGTTCGAAGATAAATCATCGTACTTGGATGCTCCAGGAAGATTTGAAGCAGGAACACAAGATGTAGGAGCGGTAAAATCATTAATAGCAGCGATTGATTACATCGAAAAAATCGGAATAGAAAATATTAGAGATTATGAAAAAGCATTAATGGATTATGCTTATGACAAAATCAAACAAAAATCCGACATCATCGATGTATACACAACAAGTGACACTCATAGATCACCAGTTTTAGATTTTAACTTCAAAGAAGCTCACCCACATGATGTTGCAAGTATTATGGATAGTTACGGAATTGCAATTAGAAGTGGGCACCATTGTGCACAACCACTTCACAGATATTTGAAGACAAATTTCTCATGCAGAGCAAGCTTTGCATTCTATAATACATTTGAAGAAGTTGACTTTTTCATTGAACATCTTGAAGACGTAAGGAGATTGATGAGAATTGGAACTAGGTAGTTTATATACAGAATTAATATTGGAAAAAAGCAGGGATAAATCAAACAGACGTGAATTGGAACATCCAACTCATTGTGAGTTGGGACACAATCCAAGCTGTGGAGATGAAATCACTTTGCAACTAAAAGTTGCAGATAATACTATTGAAGACATTGCATACACAGGAATTGGATGTGCAATATCACAAGCATCCACATCAATAATGTGTGATGTAGTCAAAGGAAAAAGCACTGAACAAGCAATAGATTTGTGCAACAAATTCATATCCATGATAAAAGGGGAAATAACTGATAGAAAAGAACTAAAAGTTCTTAAAGATGCAGTATGCTTCCAAAGCATATCAACATTACCAGCAAGAGTAAAATGCGCAGTATTGTCATGGTACACATTAAAAGATATGCTTGAAAACGACAAATCAGAAGGTTCGTTTATTCCTGAATAATACAATAAAATAGATAATAAATTTTCAACTGATGAAGCATTTTGTTTCATCAGTTTTTTTGCGACAAAAAAGAGATAACTCACAATGAGTTATCTCTTAATTTAATTATTTAATTATTAGAAAGCTTTGAATCTTTCCACTTTATCTTTGTCGATTCCGTGTTTTTCGTTGTAAGTCATCTTTGTTGTACTAATCATGAATGGAACGCCATCGATTTTACGAGCTTCTAAGAAGTTTACTACTTTAGTGTAGTCTCCTGAATTTTTGCCACCTTTTTTCATTATTTTCATAATTGAATATGGGTGTTCTGGTTCTTTGATTGTGATTAGTGAAGAATTTGGTTTATCGAATGCTTTTTGAACGATATCTTCGAATTCTTCTGTGTCAATACCAGGAATTAAATAGTATTCAGCATCTTCGTCCATGCTTTCTAATCCTTTAACTTGTACTGATTTGAATTGTTTCTTAGCAATTCCCATCATAATAGCTAATAATTGTCTGATTCCTGTTGATCTATGTCCTGAGATAATAATGTTTTCGTGGTTTTCAATTGCTTTTTCGATAAATTCTGCTTGTTGTTCATCTAAAAATTCTGAATCCACAAATCTTTTTATCATTGGGTGCATAAAATTCCTCCTTATGTTTGATTTAATAACATTAATATTCTATCATATATTCAATAAAATATCATACTATTTTAATAATTCTACTGTTCTAGTTCCATAATGTCTTTTAAGCCGTCAGTGTATTTAATGTCGTTGTTTTCAAATACCCAAAATGCTTCAACTCCATCGATAGAGTCCACTAGTTTTCTACCTTCTTCGTAATTCATAACGAAAACTGTTGTAGATAGGAAATCTGCAAGTCCTGAATCTTTCGTAACTATTGTCACGGATTTAAAATGATTTGCAGGATTTAATGTGTCAGGGTCTATGATGTGGTGGTATTTTTTGTTGTTGTAAACGTAAAATCTTTGATAATCACCACTTGTGACCATGGAAGTTGTTCCTGGTATTTTCAAGATTGCAACGTATTGTTTGTCGGGATCTTCGTTCAAATTAGGGTTTTGTATCGCTACTACCCAGCTGTCTTTTCCTTTTATAACAGGAGTGCCGATTGTTCTGACATTTCCACCTGCGGAAATAATTCCGGATTTTAGTCCACGTTTTTCCAATTCTTGTGCTATTTTTTCTGTGGCAAATCCTTTTGCAGTGGCACCTAAGTCTAGTCTTGAATCTTTATCTTTCAAGAAAACTGTGCTGTTTTGCTCATCCAATACGATGTTGTCAATGCTCGTGTGAAGATTTTTTTCTTTCAAAACATCAGCAGAAGGGATTTTGATGATTTTCTTTTCAAGAGCATTATCACGGTATTCCTTCCACAAATCAGTTACTGAACCAAACGCAATATTTGTTTTTTTGTTGTATTTGGAATAATCTTCAACTGACCACTTGATTAAATCGAACAAATCTTTGTCGACTTTTACAGGTTTAACTCCTGCGTTATCGTTGATTGTCTTCGCGTTGTCGATTCCATCAAAGTTTTCGTAAGTGCTGTATAGTTTGTGAAGTCTGTCAAATTCATCGTTGATAAATTTTGAATATTGATTGAATTCTTTTTTTGTTTGTGTGTACAAACTATATCTTATTACTGTGTCAAATTTGTCGTAAAGTGTGGCATCGTGTTTCTCATAATTTTTTGAAGAAGAATCATCGCTTTGTTTGACTTGTGGCGCTGGATCTTTTGGAACTGGTTTGTTTTCAGTCTTATTTTGAGAACAGCCAACTAACATTGTCAATGTTAAAAATATTAATATAAATTTTTTCATATAATCACCACATACATTATACCAAATTTTAAGAGATAATTTGAAATCTTTGACTTATTTTAACATTATAAGCTTCAAAAATTCCTGTTTTATAGTATAATGGTAGTGACAATTTTTTAGGAGATGAATAATGAAGAAAGCTATTATACTTTCTGCCGGAGAAGGGACTAGGATGAAATCTCACAACTCAAAAGTTTTGCATAAACTTTTGAACAAGACTATGATTGATTATGTCATGGATGCTTGTGATTTTGTGGATCAAAAGATAGTTGTCGGCGGAAATAATTACGATATTTTAAGAGAAAACTTAGATGAGAGTATTCATCTAGTAAAACAAAATATAGGAGAACAATATCCATACGGAACAGGGTATGCCGTTAAATTGTGTTTAGATGAAATAAATGACGACGATAAAGTTATTATTTTAACGGGAGATACGCCTTTGATAAAGCAAGATACTTTGAAGAAGTTTTTTGATTATCATGAAGAACAAAATTCTGTTGCGACAGTTCTTACAAGTGAAATCGACGATCCATTTGGGTATGGAAGAATTGTCAAGGATGAAAATGGCAATTTGCTTAAAATCGTCGAACAAAAAGATTGCAATGATGAACAACTTTTGATTAAGGAATTTAACAGCGGAATGATGATTGTGAACGGCGATGTGTTGAAGATGTCTATTGAAAAAATAGGTACAAATAATTCAAAAGGTGAAATGTATTTGACTGATATTTTTGAAATCATCAGAAAAGAAGGTAAAACAATCAAAACTTTCAAACATTCTGATGTGAATGAAACTTATGGAATCAACACAAAAGCTCAGTTGTATTTCTGTGAAGAAATTTTAAAACAAAGAGTTAATGAAAAATACATGGAAGAAGGCGTTGTAATTTCAAATGCAAATTCTGTAATAATTGAACCATCTGTAAAGATTGGAAGAGATACTGTTATCATTGGACCATGCAGAATTTATGGAAATACTGAAATAGGATCTGATTGTCTGATAAAAGGAGACTGTGAAATCGTGGATTCTAAGATAGATGACAATGTAAATATAAAATCATCTTACATTGAAAATTCTGTTGTCGGAAAAAACACTGATATTGGACCTTTTGCTCATTTGAGACCAAACAGCGTTTTGAAAGAAAATGTTCATATTGGAAACTTCGTAGAAATCAAAAACTCAACTGTTGGTAATAAAACAAAGGCAGGTCACTTAGCTTATGTTGGAGACAGTGATTTGAAGGAAAATATCAACATTGGTTGTGGAGTTATTTTCGTAAATTACGATGGCAAAAACAAACACAGATCTGTAGTTGAAGATAATGTTTTTGTTGGCTCAAACTCAAATGTTATTGCTCCAGTAACTTTGAAGAAGGATAGTTTCATTGCTTGTGGAACTACTATTACTGAAGATGTCGAAGAAGGAGCACTTTCAATTGGAAGAAGTCGCCAAGAAAATAAAAAAGATTGGGTTTATAAGAAAAAAAGATAGAAATGGAATGATTATATGTATTTAATCGCAGGTCTGGGCAATCCAGGTAGTAAGTACGAATATACAAGACACAATGCCGGATTTATGGTTATAGATGATTTGGCAAAAAAATTGAATATTAAAGTGAACAAACTAAAATTCAAATCTTTGATTGGCGAAGGTTTTATTGGAAATGAAAAAGTGATTTTGATGAAACCGTCCACTTATATGAATGATTCTGGAAAAGCAATACTAGATTGTTTTAATTATTATAATTTATCGCCAGAAAATCTCATCGTAATTTGCGATGATATTGATATCCCTTTTGGAACTATTAGGATAAAAAAGAAGGGATCTGCAGGTACTCATAATGGTTTGAAATCCATTATATATCTTATTCAATCCCAAGATTTTCCAAGAGTTAAGGTGTCTGTTGGTCAAAATGACAACAATTACGATTTGAAGGATTTTGTTTTATCACAATTTAGCAAGAAAGAATTTGAAGTTTTAAAAAAAGAAATCGACATGTCAAGTGATGCTTGTATCAAAATAGTTGAAGAAAATGTCGATTTTGCTATGAATAACTTCAATGGGAAAAGTTTGATATGAACTTTTTAACTAAAATTTACGAGGATAACAAAGAATTTCAAGGATACTTGAATTCTTTACAATCAAATAATTCTTCTATCTACATTCATGGTGTTATAAAGGAAGCTTTTGCAAGTTTCATATATGCTACATCTAAAAATGTAAACAGACCACTTGTAGTAGTTGTAGAAGACAATATGAGAGCTAGGAATTTGACAGAGTATCTGAACGATATTGAAGACAATATCTGTGAATTTTTTCCTAGCAGAGAACTCAACTTATACAATGCAAAATCACTGGACGATAATGCCGAAAACCAAAGAGTAAATGTGTTGTTCAAATTATTAAACAACGAACAGCCTATTATCGTAACAACTTTTGACGCATTAACCAAGAAAATCACGAAAAAATCTGTCGCCAAAAAATACACATTCACTATTAAAGACACCGATTTAATAAATTTGGAAGAGCTTCAAGAAAAGTTAAAGGTGTTGAAATACGAAAGGGTAGACACTATTGAATCAAAGGGACAATTTGCTATAAGAGGTGGAATTGTGGATATTTTCCCAGTTCACAGCAGATTTCCTGTCAGAATTGAATTGTTTGACGATGAGATTGATTCGATGAGGTTTTTTGAGGTATCAACTCAAAGATCCATTGAAGACTGCAAGTTCATCGACATCATTAGTTGCAGCGAATTAATTATTGAAGAATCAAAGAAAGAATCCATTATAAATTCCATTCAAAAAAACTTAGATAAAAGAATTAACCATCCGATTTTTGGCGAAAACATAGATAATGTCAAGGACAAATTCGAAAAATTAATGGAATACATCAGAAATGATTTGGAGTATGAAATTGATTTGGTGTCGTGTTTTCTAACGAAAAAAGACTACGATACAATTTTTGATTATTTTCTTGATGAAAGCATAATGATGATTGAAGATTTGTCCAGATGTTATGATATTTACAAGGAAAAAGAAAAGAGGTTTTTGGAAGATTTCGTGTACTTGGTTGAAAAAGGAGAAGTTCTATCCAAGCACGAACAATCTCTCATTCCGATTTCCGATATATTAAAATTAATTAAAGAAAAGACTTGCGTTAATATTACAAGTTTGGTTAAAAGAACAAGACTTATAGAATCGAATTCTATGTATCAGCTTAAAACGTTGGAAGCTCCGAACTTCAACAAAAATATCGACAGTTTGGTTGAAAATATAAAATCCAATAGTTTAAGAGGATTCAAGCAAATTGTGTTTGCGGCAAATGTCGAACGCAAAAACATGCTCAAGGATTTGTTTTTGACTAACGGAATACCAACTCTTGAAGCAGAAGATTATAATGCAAATATAAAATCTTCACAAGTTTTGATTACTCAGAAGAATTTGCCAAATGGTTTTGAAATAAAAGATCCTAAGTATTTGATAATTACTTACAAGGAGATTTTCGGACGCGAAAAGCAAATTAGAAAACGTAAGAAGAAAAAAAGCACTGGTCAAGATATTGTAAATTATTCTGATTTGAATATCGACGATTTTGTGGTTCACGAAAATCACGGGATTGGACAGTACAAGGGAATTGAAAAAATCGATGTAAATGGAATTCAAAAAGATTACATTGTAATTCAATATAAGGCGAACGATAGGCTGATGATTCCAACAGACCAAATGAATTTGGTTCAAAAATACATCGGTGGTGGCAATGTTAAAAAGCCTTCGCTTAATAAATTAAGCGGAAATGATTGGGCAAAAGCTAAGCAAAAAGCAAAAAAATCCGTAGACGAAATGGCGGATGATTTGGTTGAGTTGTATTCAAAAAGAGCCAAATTAAAAGGCTATCAATTCTCACAAGACACTGAATGGCAAAGAGAGTTTGAAGATTCATTCCCTTATGAAGAAACAGATTCTCAAGTAAGATCCATCGAAGAAATCAAAACGGATATGGAATCTGACAGACCTATGGATAGATTATTGTGTGGCGATGTTGGATATGGTAAAACAGAAGTTGCAATCAGAGCTTGTTTCAAGGCGATTATGGACGGAAAACAAGTAGCATTTTTGGTTCCGACGACTATTTTGGCACAACAACATTTCAACACAATCAAAGAAAGATTCAGAGATTATCCGATTAGAGTTGAGATGATGAGTCGATTCGTATCTCCAGCGCGTCAAAAACAAATTATGAAAGATGTGCAAAGAGGCTTGGTCGATTTGTTAGTGGGAACTCATAGAATTTTGTCCAAAAATTTGAAATTCAAAGATTTGGGTCTGTTAGTAATAGATGAAGAGCAAAGATTTGGTGTGCGTCACAAAGAAAAATTGAAATCAATGAGAGAAAATGTAGATGTTCTTACATTATCTGCAACTCCAATTCCTAGAACTTTACAGATGGGATTAACTGGAATTAGAGATATGAGTTTGTTGGAAGAGCCACCAGAAGACAGAACACCTATATCGACTTATGTTACAGAATACAATCCAAGTTTAATAAGAGATGCTATTATCAGAGAACTTGACCGTGGCGGACAGATTTATTTTGTGTATAATAGAATAGAAGATATTGAACAGATGGAATTCAAACTAAAAGAGTTGGTTCCAGAATTAAATATCGCCATTGCACACGGAAGAATGAATGAAAAAGAGCTTGAAAATGTTATGCTCGACTTCCAAGATGGGCTGTATGATTTATTATTGTGCACAACTATTATAGAAACAGGACTTGATATACAAAATGTCAACACAATGATAATTTATAATGCAGATAAGATGGGCTTGTCGCAATTGTATCAATTAAAGGGACGTATCGGTCGATCTGACAGAACTTCGTTTGCTTATTTCACTTACGAAGGACAAAAATCATTAACAGAGATTTCAGAAAAAAGACTTATGGCAATTAAAGATTTTACTGAATTTGGTTCTGGTTTCAAAATCGCGATGAGGGATTTGGAATTAAGAGGCGCAGGAAATCTTTTGGGAGAAAGCCAACACGGTCACATTGCAAAAATCGGTTATGATTTGTATGTGAAGCTTTTGGAACAAGCTGTCAGAGAAGCTAAGGGAGAGACTGTTTCGGAAAACAAAAACATCGTTCAAATCGAAATCAAGGTCAATGGTTATATTCCAGAAGACTACATTTCTGAGAATGAAACGAAGATTGATATTTACAAAAAAATCGCATCTATTCAAGATGAAGATGATTATTCTGAAATAATTGATGAATTAATCGACAGGTTTGGAGATGTTCCTAAGCCTATCGTTAATATAATGGATGTATCCATAATTAAGGCATTTTGTGCTAGATTATCCATTGAAAGTATAAAAGAAATAAAGGGAGAACTTTTCTTGCAATTTTCAGCTCCTGACAAAATTTCATTAGAAAAATTAAAATACTTGACAGAAAATTACAAGAAAGAAATGAGATTTGATTTGTCAGAAAAACCTAAAATTATTTTGGGGTTTGAAGACAAAAATTTAAGAGATCCTATCGAAGTATTATCGATACTTTTGAAGGATAATGAGAAATAATTGGAGGAAAAATGAAGAAATTTTTAGCAATTGTATTAGCTGTGATGATGGTAATGGTAACAGGATGTTCTAAAAAACCAGACGGAGCTGTGGCAAAGATTGGCAAAGAATACATCTACCAAAAAGATGTAGACAAGGTAATGGAAGATTACAAGCAATATTATGGACAAGATATTTTCAATCCTAACACTGAACAAGGCAAGGAAGCTTTGAAACAAATAAAACCTAAAGTTATCGATATGTTAATCAACGAAAAAATCGCAAACAAAATGATGAAAGATAAAAAAATCGAAGTTTCTGACAAAGAAGTTCAAGCGGAAGTGGATAAGCTTCAAAAACAATTAGGTGGAGCTGACAAATTCAAAGAACAACTTAAAAAAGAAAACATGACTGAACAAGCTTTGAAAGAACAAATCGAAAAACAATTGAAAAACAAAAAGCTTTCAGAACAATTTGAAAAAGACTTCAAACCATCTGACAAAGAAATCAAAGATGAATTTGACAAAAACTTAGACACTTATACTCAATATAATGCAGACCACATTCTTTTCTCTGGTAAGGATGACAAGGGTAAGAACTTAGATGATGCAAAACTTAAAGCAAAATCAGACTTGGCAAACAAAACTTACGAAGAAGTAAAGGACGGCAAAAACTTCAATGAGGTTGCAAAAGCAAAATCAGAAGATCCATCAGCTAAGCAAAATTCTGGTAAATTAGGAGATTTCTTAGCATCAACTATGGTAAAAGAATTCTCTGATGCTTTGAAGAAAATGAAACCAGGTGAAGTATCAAAACCAGTTAAGACAGAGTTTGGATATCATATAATTAAGCTTAACAGCAAAGTTACTGAATTAGACAAGATGACTGATGCTAACAAGCAAAACATAAACAGAGCAATTTCTAACAAAATTATCCAAGGAAAAGTTCAAAAAGAATTTGAAAAACAAAAAAAGGATATGGGAGTAAAAATTTACTAAAATTTGATAAAAAAACGCTGTTTTTTCAGTCAAAACACTTGAAATAAAAAAAATATTACTGTATACTGTATTTAAAATAGGTTTTAACTATTTTGAAAATTTAAGGAGGAAAAGATGAATAAATCTGAATTATTAACTAGCATAGCTAAAAAAAGTGAGCTATCAAAAGTTGAAAGCGAAAGAGCTTTAAACGCATTCATTAAAACTGTTGAAGAAACATTAGCAAAAGGTGAAAAAGTACAATTAGTAGGATTTGGTACATTTGAATCAAGAGAAAGAAAAGCTCGTGAAGGAAGAAACCCAAGAAATCCTGAAGAAAAAATTCAAATTCCTGCATCAAATGCGCCTGTATTTAAAGCTGGTAAATCTTTAAAAGAAGCAGTTAACAAGAAAAAGAGTAAATAGTTTATAAATCAGGCCTATGGCCTGATTTTTTATTATTAAACTTTTAATTATCAAAGAAAGATTGATTATGATTTACGATTTTTATATTAACAAAGACATAAAGGATAGATTTAGAATTTTATCGGATGATAAGCTTATTTATTCTGGATACAAGGAAGGAAATAGTACCTCGTTTTTTGATGCATTCATTGGGTCAAGCTTTGACAAGGGGTCAAACTTTGTGTTTTACGATCAAAACGAAGATGTCGTGATGAAGGTTGAGCGTATTTTTTATGATAATAACAAAAAATACGTAATAAATTCCAAGAATGTCAATTTTACATTAGAGTCTGACATGTCTAACACTATTAAATACGACAACGACAAAGTAATTGATATTTCTGATTTCAAACATATCAATGTACTAGATATTGGCAATATAGAATTAAACAAGAAAGGTTTCAGCATCTACGAAAAGTTTACATTGGATGTAAAGGATGAAAACTATACATTTGTTGTCATTGCTGTGGCTTTGTTTATATGGGATGTATATATTAAAGAAAGATTAGGATTTATAAAATAATGAGTAAAACGGATTTTTTTGTAAAAAATTTTGGCAGCAGAAATGATGCCAAGAAGAAAATCATTTCAATTTTGTTGGCTAACTTATTGGCTGCCGTTGCGATTGACTTTTTCTTCAGTCAAAAGAACTTCTTGAGTGGTGGTTCTACTGGTATTGGATTGTTGGTTCAATATATGACGGGAATTCCTACTGGAGTTACAGTGTTCTTGCTTAATATTCCAATTATGATTATTGGATACAAATATTTAACTAGACAATTTGTAAACTACGCAGCGATTTCTACGATTGTGTTGTCTGTGTATTTGACATTGTTCCACTATCTTCCAAATCCATTTATTTTAAAGGATGATATGCTTGTAGCTGTAGTTGGCGGAGCGATAAATGGTACTTCGATGGGTACGCTTTTTAGGTTTGGTACATGCAGTGGTGGATTGGATATCATAGCTGCGATTATGAAAAACGAAAAAGATATTTCGATAGGAAATGTACTTATGGCTTGTAACGCAGTAATCATCGCTATAGGTAGTGCTTTGTACGGTATTGACAAGGGATTTTACACTATTATTTCTATGTTTGTAGCTTACAGAGTTTTGGATAAAATCGAATTGGGTATTGGCGAAACAAAACAAGTTTTCGTTATTACTTCAAAAAACGAAGAAGTTGCAAATATTATTATGCAAGATATGAACCGTGGCGTTACTCTCTTACACGGAGAAGGTGCTTATTTTAATAACGACCAAGATATAATCTTCTGCGTGTTGAAGAGAGCGCAGGTTGCTTATTTGAAGAAGAAATTGAAGAAGATTGACCCACGTGCATTTATTACAGTAAATGACGCATATGAAGTGTTGGGTAAAGGATTCGAAAAAGAAGAATATTAAGGAGTGGTATTATCAAAAATTTATTAATAGCACAATCAGGTGGACCGACTTGTGCCATCAACGCAACATTGGCTGGTTGTTACAAAAAGGCAATTGAGCTAGGATTTGACAATGTTTACGGTGCATTATACGGTGTGCAAGGATTGTTGGATTCCAAAATCATAGATTTGAAATCACAAATAAAAACAGATGAAGATTTGAACAGATTGAAAATCACTCCAGCAAGTGCATTGGGCTCTTGCAGATACAAAGTGGATAGCGAAGAAAAACTTGCGAAAATCGTGGAAATTTTGAAATCATTTAATATCAATTATTTTATCTACATTGGTGGCAATGATTCGATGGACACAGTGTATCAATTATCCAAATACATCGAAAAAATTGGAGAAGATATTCATGTAATGGGTTCTCCAAAAACAATCGACAATGATTTATTCGGAACTGACCATACGCCAGGGTTTGGATCTGCAGCTAAGTTTGTAGCGAATTCTGTCTATGAAATAGCAAAGGATGTCGAAATCTACGACTACAGAACCATAACTATTGTAGAAATAATGGGACGATACGCTGGATGGTTGACAGCAGCAGGTGCAATCTCCAAGAAACTTTGTAACCTTGGAGCAGATCTTGTGTATATAAGTGAAGATACATTTGAGTTTGATAATTTAGTAAAAGAAATCAATGAAAACTTCAAAAGAACGGACAACATTTTGATTTTAGTAAGTGAAGGAATCAAAGATTCTTCCAATAACTTCATATCCAAAACATCTGGCAAGAAAGACAAGTTCGGCCATGCACAATTGCAAGGACCGTCTCACATAATCAGAGACAAATTAAAAGAAATTTACGATATGCCGATTAGAAGTATCGAACTTAACATACTTCAAAGATGTGACATGTCATTTGCATCTAAGACAGACATCGAGGAATCATTCGAAGTTGGAGAATTTTCTGTTGAATGTGTGGAAAATCATTCGGGCAAAATGGTTGGAATCAAAAGAATTTCCAACAAGCCTTACAAGACAGAATTTGAACTTGTGGATATAGAAAAAGTTGCTAACAAAACGAAAATGATAGTTCCAAAATACACAGACAGCCATTTCCAAATCGACGACGAATTTATGGACTACATTCTTCCTTTAATCGAAGGAGAAATAGACGTAGAATACAAAAATGGAATAGCACAATACTTTGCATTCGACAAAGAAGATATTGTGAAATTGTAAAACAAAAGGGCAGAGTATTTAATAATTCTGCTCTTTTTTAAAAAATTGTAAAAAACACTTTACAAAACAATATTATTGTGCTATCATAGAAAGGTAGTCGTGGTTCATTAGCTCAGATGGTAGAGCACCTGACTTTTAATCAGGGTGTCCCGGGTTCGAGTCCCGGATGAGCCACCAATAGCCGAGCTTTTGTAGCTCGGTTTTTTTATTTGAGGTGAAAAATGTATTTAATTGTATCCGCATTGATATTATTATTTTTATTAATATCAATATCATACAAAATTAACATAATACAGTACGAAATAAAATCTAAAAAGATTGACCGTGATATGGACATATTATTCTTATCGGATCTTCATTCATGCGATTATGGAATAAATCAAAAGAAATTAATGGATAAAATAAAATCCGTCGATTGTGATGTGATTTTGTTGGGTGGAGATATTGTAGATGACAAATTAAAACCCAAAAAAGCATTTGAATTACTGGAACAATTGCAACAACTGGGTAAAAAGATATACTACGTTCACGGCAATCACGAAAAAAGAATAGAAAACCTCGTAGAAATAGATGAGACAATCAGAAAATATAATGTACAAATTCTAGATAATGAAGATGTGTTCTTATCAAACAATATTAAACTTATCGGAGTGGACGATTCATCTGGAAAAATTTTGGAAAACTATGAAAATAAATTAGATGATTTAGATGAAAAATTAAAATCAGAAAATTTTAATATATGTTTGATTCACAAACCAGATTATTATTTCAAGAAAAATCTAAAAAATTTCGATTTGATGATATCGGGACACACTCACGGAGGACAATGGAGGATTCCTTTTATATTAAATGGAGTTATATCTCCGGGACAAGGCTTGTTTCCAAAGTATGCAGGGGGAATGTACAACGACGATTATACACTGGTAGTGTCACGTGGACTTGCCAAGGAAAAGACAGTCGTTCCAAGGATATTTAATCGACCAGAAATCAATTTAATAAAATTAACAAAAATCAACAATAGTTAAGAAAAGTATACAATGCTTGGAAAACTATTGTTTTTTTATTTTATTGTACTAAAATATAATTAAAGGTAAATAAATTATTACTTGACAACGAAAGGGGACAATATGAAATACTCAATGAAAAAGCTATTTGCAACTATGGCTGTAGTATTTGTTGTAATAGCTGGACTGAATGCTTGCCTTGTAAACAAATCAGAAACGATTTCTAGTTCAGGGATAGAAGTCGATGATGATTATAAGTACATTTCACTATCACATGAAAATGTAGGAGGAGAAATGGAATATGAAAAATCTGGCTACAAGGGAGTACTGAAGAAATCAATACGTCCAGACTATGAAGAAGAGGGTAGGTTGTATTACAGATACTCTGGGAATTTAAAGAAACAATAAGGAGACAAAAATGTTTACTTACAAACTAAAAAAATTATACAGATACAAGATGATTCCATTTTTGATTCTATTTTCTATAATTATGGGTGTGGTTTCTTTTTTTCTACATTTTAAGACAACCAACCATGCATTTGATTTTCTTACTTCAAGTCATATGTCCATTTCTAATGGCATTAGTTGGGATGAGGTCGTCATAAAAAAAACTGACTGGAAGAAAATAACTCCGGAAGAACCAGATAAGGAGAGCTACGAAAACCACAAGCAATACCTGATTGAAGGGAAAAATATACTACAAAACTTGATGAAAGCTCATGGTATTGACGAAAACTACAAGTATAACAAGTCTAGTTATAATGAAAAGGATATCATAAAGTACACTAATGAATTGGATGCTCTGAATAATAAGTACAATACAGACGAGAACATAGATAATCCTAAGGAGCTCAGGAGAGCTGTACTGAATGGAGAAGGCTACATAAATTTCTTGAAAGAGAGAAACTCCGTAGAGGATAGATTGATTGACGAGAATGACAATCACAGTTTCAGCAAAGTGATATTTGATGAAGCTGGTGTGATTTTTGGAGCTGTGCCGATAATTCTACTAGGTTTTGTGATGATTTTTGCAATGAGAGAAGATGATATAACTTCCGTCACTTCGAATTCCAAAATCAAGGATGTAGCGAATAATTTTGGTATTATTATGTGTATGATTGTGATGTACATTTTCATTTCATTGTTGACAGTATTTGTGGCATCTTTAATAACTGGAAATGGCGTGGGCGATTTAACATATCACTACGATTCTACATTTGTTATTAGGACTGTTCAGGACAGAGTTGGTTCGATACACGAATACTCATACGTTATGAGAACGCCTTTGTCTACATTTTTTAAGAGTGTATTTCCTTTTGCGTTAATTACTATGGCGTTTGGATTTGCATTTTCTTTTGTTGATAAACTTATACAAAATACCAAAGCAAAATATTTTACTTTGGTTTTAATAATGAGTTTGCTATTGGTTGATTTTAATTTCTTCAATCATGCATACAATCCTCTAAGCTTGTTTAAGTCGTTTTCGTTAAAACCTGTGATTGCTACAGTGTTTATGCTTTTGATAACAGCTATAGGCACGATTTTTTTGAACAGGAGAAAAGAATTCACATCTCATGATACATACAAAGGTCGAAATGTATTCAACTTAAAAGGTTCCATTAAAAACCGCATTCTATCATTTAATGGGTTTTTGATATTATTTGTCGTGTGTGCTATTTTGGTTGGAAATATATGCCTACAAAACAATTGGCACAATTTTAATTCAACTCAAATTAAAAACTATAACGATCTTAATTCTAACTTAGAATATTTGGTTTATAGGGATATTGATGAGATTAAGGCAAAATACGGCAATAGCAAAAGGGCAAAGGAAATGATAGATTCTCATTCAGATGCTTTGGGATTTTACGAAAATGAGAACAAATACTTCGAAGCTTACGAAAATAGATACAAGACTCCCCAAAAGTTCAATAATGTGAATAAGGAAAGGGTAACTGAATTTAATGGTTTTGATTTTCAAGGAACAGGTAGTGAAACAACAGGAATGGTGGATGTATTCAACGATTTTGCTCTTGAAGGAGCATTCTTAAAACAAAAATACATGCTCATAAACAACATCACACCAACAGACAGATTCTATATTCCGCAATCAGGAATTGATTATAATCCTTTTGATGTGGATAGTTTCAAAGGAACTTTGCCTAAAATCAATTACTACATTACTCATGGAATATCAGAGAGAAATAATGCTTTTGCGATGTTACATGATTACTTCTATCTTAAATTTAATGTAGTGTTGATTGTGTTTGCACTATTGCTGTTCACATCTACGATTATCAAATCGAATAAACAGCTTGAACTTAAATCGGTACTTCCTGTAAGTCGAACAAAATCGTACAAATCTAAGATTATAGAAAGCGTAATATATGCTATTGGTATAAACATCATGGCAGCTTTGGTATTATTCTTAGCTGGAGGTATGATGGGTGGATTTGGAGACAGTGATTTTCCGATTATTAACTATATTGTGGACGGTGGAATTATTTACTCAAATGTTGGTCCATTTCTGGTGTATATACTAGAATCTTTTACAATAACTGTGTTGTTTACGATATTTATCAGTATGTTTGTAAATTCTATGTACACTGCTACTAACAAGCTATTTACGATATTAATATCAATGATTGCATTGATAATTCCATTTACCGCAATTAAATACATGGGAGTAATCGGATCATTTATTCCATTTAACTATGTGGATTCGGGATTTGTAGCTACGGGATTTTTATCGGCGTTGATAAGACAGAATTCTTACACGATGGTGATGGCTGTTGTAGTTCTTGTGATTAGTTCAATATTGTTTTATGTATTGGGCAGAGTTTCATTTGGCAGGAGGAAATAATGTTAGAAGTAGTAAATATTGAAAAAAGTTACGGAAAGAAAAAGATACTTCACGATATATCTTTTAGTATTGAAAAAGGACAAATCAAAGCTTTGGTAGGACCGAATGGCTCTGGGGACAGTGATATAATGATGACAGATACAATAAATCCATTAAAATCAAAGTTT
>NZ_JBKWZF010000024.1:0-28565 GCF_046991905.1 Finegoldia sp.
TTGAATAATCAAATCCGATCTGTGATGTTCTATTTATCTTGTTTATTCATTGTGCAACAGTCCAATCTTTCTTCACCGAAAGTGTTTTTGTTTTCGTTGCCCAATTTTTTTAGAAATTCTTCAAAATTTTTCTTTATTTTACTAAAAATTTTCATTTAATCACTACCTTTTTAGTTTCAATGTCAACTGTTTACATCTTTATTATACACCTATTGAGTTTCATTTTCAAATTCCACAAAAAATTTGACGTGATTAGAAGTTTAAATTATAATATTAGTAGTTACAGTTCATATGTTTTGAATTTGAACTTCTAATTTTATTTATGGAGGAAATCAATGAGCTTTGGTGCTAAATTAAAACAACTTAGAGAAGACAGAGGTCTTACTCAGACAGAACTTGCGGACAAGCTTGGTGTTACTTTGAAGACTATAAGTAACTACGAAACTAAAGGCACTCGTCCACGCACTCAAGATATGTACAAAAAAATTGCGGAATTTTTCAATGTTGACATCAATTTTTTGTTGACTGTAGAAGATAATTTCGTGCTGGATTCTGCTAAAAAATTCGGATATTCTGGTAAAAAAGATGCGGAGAATTTGGTGGATAATTTGTCAGGGCTTTTTGCTGGAGGTTCTCTTCCTGAAGAAGACAAGGACAAACTTTTCAATGCGATTGCTGAGGCGTATTACGAAGCCAAATTAGAGAATAAAAAATACGGAAAAAACAAGAATAAAAGGTAGTCTTATGTACAATAGATGGATATATGATAAGGTAAATAGTTTGGTTGAAAAATACCACACCAGAAATCCCGAGGAGCTTTTGGATTTGTTGGGAATTAAGCTTCATTATATCGATAGTCCGTCCAAACTTTTGGGAGTGTATCAGGTAATTCTTAGAAATAGGGTTATTTTGATTGCGAACAACATTGGAAGTTTGAAAAAAATCGTACTAGCTCACGAGATTGGCCACGACCAACTCCACAGGAAATACTGCATTGATGGCCACGCTTTTCACGAGAACAAGGTGTTCAATCCTACTGATGTTTTTGAAAATGAAGCAAATATTTTCGCGGCGCATCTTTTGATTTCTGATGAAGATTTGATTAAAACTATGCGCGAGTACACTGACGACAAGACTATGGCGTACAAATTAGGTGTGGATATTAATTTGTTGAATTTGAAAATATCTGAGATGGTGAAGCTGAACAAGTTTCCCACAGATATTTGCTATATTGAAAATCCAAAATCGACTTTTTTGGAAGATTACAGTCCGTTGGATGACGAGTAAGGAGGTTGTTATGGGACTTATAGATTACTCTTTGGAGCCAAAATCTGATATTGCTTTTGTGGATATCAAAAGTTTTTATGCAAGCGTTGAATGCGTCAAGAGAAATCTGAATCCCTTGACAACTTCTCTTTGCGTCATGAGTAATTCCGACAATGCAAGTGGGCTAATTCTTGCAAGCTCTCCTACTTTCAAGAAAGTTTTTGGAAAGAAGAATGTCGGTAGGGCTTTTGATTTGCCTTTTCACGTCCACGATAAGAAGTTTAACTTCCAATCAGCTCTCAGACAGAATTTACCAATAACTGATTCATATATCAGTTACATCGAAACGTGGGCAAAAAATACCGTCATCGTTCCTCCAAGAATGGCTTTATACATTGAGGAGAATTTGAAAATCCAGAAGATTTTCATGAATTACGCATCGAAAGACGAGATTCTTCCCTACTCTATCGACGAGGGGTTTATCGATTTGACAACTAGCTTGAACTATTTTATCCCCGATAAAACAATATCTCGCAAGGACAAGTTGGATTTGATATCTTCTAGGATTCAAAACGAAATCAGAAACAAAACTGGTTTGTATTCTACTGTTGGAATGAGTAATTCCAATCCTCTGTTAGCTAAGCTTGCACTGGACAACGAAGCGAAGAAAACTGTGAATATGAGGGCAAATTGGTCTTACGAAGATGTAGAAGAAAAAGTGTGGAGTATTCCTGATTTAACAGATTTTTGGGGAATCGGTGAAAGAATGAAGCGAAGGCTGAATAAATTGTGTATTTTTTCGGTGAGAGATCTCGCAAATTCCAATCCAGATATTTTGAAACGAGAATTCGGAATTATGGGCGTGCAGTTGTGGTTTCACGCGAACGGCGTAGATGAATCCAAAGTCACACAACCTTACAAAGGAAAATCCAAGGGACTGGGCAATTCACAAGTTCTTCCCAAAGATTACTCCAAGAAAAGTGAAATCGAAATAGTTCTCAAAGAAATCGCAGAACAAGTTGCTATAAGAATTCGACGAATTAGAAAGAAAGCGACTGTGGTATCAATTTATGTTGGATATTCCTACAAGGAAAACAAAAAATCCATCCACGCACAAAAAACCATCTCCCCTTCCCAATCAACAGCAGAGCTAACAGCTCATGTTATGGATTTGTTTCACAAGAAATATCAGGGAGGATCTGTGAGAAGACTTGGCGTAAGTTATGAAAATTTGGTGGACGAAGCGTGCATATCATTTTCACTTTTCGAAGACATTGAGAAAATAGAAAAACAGAAAAATTTGGAATCTGCAATCGATGAAATCAGAGACAAATACGGATTCACTTCCATTCAAAAAGCGACATCTCTTATGGAAGGATCACGTGTTATCGAACGAAGCAAACTAATTGGAGGCCACTGCGGCGGAATGGACGGCACTTATGATTATTAGAAATTATCTTCCCTACAAATCAGCTAGGGAATATTGCGACAGAAAAATGGCGAAATGGATGGGATTTTTCCTGTCAGAACACACAACAGCACTACATTCGATGACTGAAAATGTCAGCGTTCAATCGTTGGGTGCGAGTAGTTTGCTTTTACTTATAAGCCAAGCTTTTCTGAATGATTTCACAGTCGAAATCTTCACCCACAACAACAAATCATACGTAGGGACAATCTACGATTTTTTCGAAGACAAGATATATTTTGAAAGCGACGGTCAAATGATAGAGATAAAATTCGACAATATTTTGAACATTAATTTGATGGAGTAATTATGAATACATTACACAAAAATACTTTTCAATTCGATTATTTTTCGGACAATTTCATAGCTTTTGAAAAAGATTTTTACAAATACGCAAACATCAACGTGCCACTTACATTCTTGACAGACGACATTTTAGAACACATGGTGTCTACAAAAAATGATTATTTCAGGATAAACGCGAAAAACTGCAAGGATAATCGCGACCACTATTTTATCTTCAGGAAAAATTTCGCAAAAGAAAACAAATCCATAATTCTTTTTGAATACATCTGCCACAAAGCGCAATCGGAACTTAAAGATTTATAAGATAATTGTTAAATTTGAATGTAATATTTTATTGTTTTATAAATTTTTCAAAAAAAGCTTGACAATATTTTTTTACGAATGTATAATGATTAAAAATCAAACCTACAGAAAAGAAGAGTAGTCATAAATAGATTTTACAGAGAAGCTCTATTTGGTGAGAGGAGCAAATTGATGTTATGGTGAACATGGTCTTTGAGGGGACAGTTCGATATTAGGACTGTACGGCGACTTCCGTTATCATGAGTTAGAGCTTGATGGAGCTTGAAGTGGTGTATTTTTACATACACAAAAAAGGTGGTACCGCGGATATTTCGCCCTTTCTATTAGAAATAATAGAAAGGGCTTTTTTTATTATAAAAATTAGGAGGAGATTATGATTGAGATAACTTTTAGAGGAAGAGGTGGACAAGGAGCATTCACTGCATCTAAAATAATTGGAAATGCATGTGTAAAACAAGACAACTTGTACTCGTTGGCTTTCCCAACGTTTGGTCCTGAAAGAAGAGGCGCTCCAGTGAGTGCTTTTACAAAAATAGATACGAAAAAAATCGAAGACAGAACGCAAGTACAAAACCCAGATTATTTGGTTATACTCGATGAATCGCTGTTTGATATCGACGAATTAAAAAATCTTACAGATTGCACTGTATTCATCAATTCTTCCAAAAAATTTGAAGAAAAAAATGTGATTTCTGTCGATGCGACCAAAATCGCACTGGATATTTTACATAAGCCGATTACAAATACTGCAATGATTGGGGCGTTGTTTTCTAAATTCAATGTAATCGACAAAAAGAGCATTGTAGAAAGTTTCAAAGATAATTTGTCGCCATCAGTTGTGGACAAAAATGTAGAATTATTCGAAGAAGTTTTGAAAGAGGTGAATGAAAATGAAAAGACCAGAGCTTAAACAGTTCAATGGATTTGAAAAAATAGAAGATTATCCTTTGGGAACATATTACGAAGCGGGTTTTCTTACAGTTACCAACGATTCGTACCGAAGTTTTGATTATTTCGTTGACAAGGACAAATGCAAAAACTGCTTGGAATGTTACTTGTATTGTCCGGATGGAACGATTGAAAAACAAGACTCATACGTTAGTATAAATCAAGATTTTTGCAAAGGTTGTGGAATTTGCCAGAAGATTTGCAGTTTCGATGCGATAGAAAGGAAAATAAAATGAGAAGATTTTTATCGGGAAATGAAGCTGTAGCAGAAGGCGTTAGATTATCGAAACCAAACGTAATCTCAGCGTACCCTATCACTCCACAAACTACAGTGGTTGAAAAATTATCGGAAATAGTAGAACAGAAACAGCTTGATTCTAGATTTGTGCACGTGGAAAGTGAACACTCTGCTCTATCTTGTGCAATTGGTGCAAGTGCAATCGGTGCGAGGACTTTCACAGCGACAAGCTCACAAGGACTGTTGTACATGGCGGAATGTCTTCCCTACGCTGCTGGCGGCAAATTCCCAATCGTTATGGTAAATGCGAATCGTTCAACTGCACTTCCTTGGAATATTTTTGGAGACCAACGTGATTCATTGTCGCAACTTGATAGTGGTTGGATTCAAGTGTACGTGGAAGATGCACAAGAAGCTTTGGATACAGTGATTGAAGCTTATTACATAGCTGAGCACAAGAAAGTCTCCACTCCAGTGATGATTAACTTGGACGGATTCGACCTCACACACACTTACGAACCTGTTGATGTTCCTGAAGCTAATGATGTGGATGAATTCTTACCGAAATTTGAAACAGAAAACAAATTCGACGTCAATCATCCAAGAAATTTGGGGTTTTCAGTGGGACCAAGTGATAATTTGGAATGGAAAATCAGAGAAAACAAAGCAGTTATGGATTCGTTGGAAATAATCGAAGAATCCAGAGCGAAATTCAAAAAGATTTTCAACAGAGACCACGGTGGTGTGATTGATTCCTATAAAGTTGAAGATGCAGATTACGTTTTGATTTCTATCGGATCAATCTCGGGATTAATCAGAAGTGTAGTCGACGAACTCAGAGAACAAGGAGAAAAAGTCGGATACTTGAAACTAAGATATATCAGACCTTTTCCAACAGAAAAATTGAGAAATGAACTTCAAAACGCGAAAAGAATTGGAGTTTTGGAAAAAGATATTTCATTCGGACATTTCGGTACAGTCTACACTAATGTAAAATCAGTCACAGACATCGATTCACAAAACTTCGTGGGAGGACTTGGAGGACGAAATATCACACGAGATAACATCAAAGAGATTTTCCAAAAATTTAAACAAAATGGCGAAGAACTTAATTTTATAGGAGCGAAGTGCTATGAGTAACATAAACAAACGAACAATTACACAAGATGAATATTTTTACGGACACAAGGCATGTTCCGGTTGTGGCGCAGCCCTTGCAGTTAGAATCGCTTTGAAAGTTCTCGGAGAAAGAGCAATTTCAGTTCTTCCAGCAGGTTGCATGTCGGCAGTTGGATTTAATTTCCCGCAATTAGCTTTCAAGAACAACTCGATTATTTCGACGTTCGCTGGAACAGGCTCCATGCTTTCTGGAATTTACGAAGGGGCGAAGGCTTTGGGAATTGAAGATTTGCAAATTGTTGGATTTGCAGGAGATGGTGCTACAGCAGACATTGGATTTCAGACATTATCCGCTGCAATCGACCGCGGTGACGATGTAATCTACATTTGCTACGACAACGAAGCCTACATGAACACAGGAATTCAAAAATCGTCCTTGACACCATTTGGCTCATCGACAACTACCACACCTGCAGGGAAAAACATCCACGGAAATACTCGCAACAAGAAAAATATTTTCGATATAATCGCAGCTCATGACATATCTTATGCGGCTACTGCATCAGTCGGCTACATTCAAGATTACATCGACAAAGTTGAGAAAGCATCCAAAATCCGTGGAACCAAATACATTCACGTCCTCTCCCCTTGTCCAGTCGGTTGGGGCACAAATACAGACGATACGATTGATTTGGCAAAAGAAATCGTGGACAATTGCATGTTCCCATTAGAAGAATACGAAAATGGAAAATATTCAATCAAAGAAATCAAAAATAGAAAAACAGTTCACGATTATATAAGAAAACAGCGAAGATACAAACATTTGACAGATGAAGAAATAGATTTGATAGAAGAAAACACAATCAAAAATTACGAAAACAAACTTAGGAGGAGCTATCATGATTAGAAACAACATCAAAGAAATTACAAAAGAAAAATTAGAAAGTTTAAGAACATCAAAATACTGGGAAGAAGAATTAGAAACACTAAGCCGTGAAGAAATCGAAAAACTACAATTACATGAATTGAAAAACATATTAATCCACGCTTACGAAAATTCAGAATACTACAGAAAAAGCTTCGACGAAAATTTGTTAGACCCATACGAATTTTCATCACTTGAAGAACTCGCAAACTATCCATTTATCAACAAAAAAACAGAACGTGACACACAACACAAAGGAAGTTTTCTTGGACAAATGGCATGTACAAGTGAAGACGAAGTAGTGTTCATCTCCGCATCTTCTGGATCAACAGGAGTTCCTACGATTTCTCCATTCACACAACAAGACCTAGACGAATTCCAAAACGTAGAATCCAGATTTTTCTACCAAATCGGAATGAGAAAGCAAGACCGATACGTTCACGCACTCAACTTCTCATTATTTGTCGGAGGTCCTGATGTAATCGGAGCACAAAATGTCGGCGCACTTTGTATTTGGGCAGGAACTATTCCATCTGAAAAATTATTGAACATAATTGTAAATTACAAACCAACTATAATCTGGACGACTCCATCTTATGCGTGGTATTTGGGTGAAACTGCAAAGAAACACGGCTACGATCCAAAAGAATTATCGTTGAAGAAAATAATCGTTGCAGGAGAACCTGGTGGATCCATCAATGCAACAAGAGAAAAAATCGAAGAATTGTGGGACGCTGATTTGTATGATTTCTACGGATTAAGCGATATCTTCGGAGCGTGTGCTGCAATGTGTGAACAAAAAGATGGACTTCACATCGCTGAGGATCAAATCTTAGTTGAAGTAATCGATCCTGAAACTGGAAAAGTTCTACCAGAAGGTGAAGTTGGAGAATTGGTCTTCACATCTTTGAGAAAACAAGCAAGACCAATGATTAGATTTAGAACTGGAGACATCGGCTATGTAAACAAACAAAGATGCAAATGCGGCAGAACATCTACAAGGATTTACATACAAGGAAGATTAGACGACATGTTCATAGTATCTGGAGTGAACGTATTTCCTTCAGATGTGGAACACGCAATCAGACAAGTCGAAGGAATCACTGGAGAATACAGAATCAGAATCTTCGACAAAAACCTCAGCACAGCTTATTCTGTTGAAGTTGAGAAAAACGACGACATCACAGATGTAGAAGCTTTGAGAGAAAATATATGGAAAGAATTGAAAGTTAGACTTGGTGTGAAACCTCACGAAATCATCATCCACGAAGACGGATATCTTCCAAGACAAACTCACAAAGCAAACAGAGTTATAGACGAAAGACAATAAAATGAAAAACTTATCAAATAGAGCGACAAGTTTCACCGAATCTGTCATCAGAAAAATGACACTTGTCGCCAACAAATACAATTCAATCAATTTGGCGCAAGGATTCCCAGAATTTGATCCGCCAATTGAAATATTAAACAGATTACAAGAAATTTCTCTGATAGGCCCTCATCAATATTCCATAACTTGTGGGGCGAAAAATTTGAGAGAAGCCATCGCAAAAAAACACGAAAAACTCACAGGAAGCACCACAAATCCTGATGAAAACGTCGTTGTAACATGCGGTGGTACAGAGGCAATGATGGCGAGCATGATGGCAATCACCAATCCCGGCGACAAAGTTATCATATTCTCTCCATTTTATGAAAACTACAAAGCCGACGCGATTTTGTCGGGGGCAAGTCCAATATTCGTAAAATTAAACCCTCCAAATTTTAATTTTGACATAAACGAATTGAAAAATGCATTCAAACAAAATCCGAAAGCCATCATCCTCTGCAATCCCTCTAACCCATCTGGAAAAGTATTCACCAGAGAAGAATTACAAATAATAGCAGATTTTGCAGAAAAATACGACACATACGTAGTGACAGATGAAGTGTACGAACACATAGTCTACAAACCATACGTGCACACATATTTTGCGTCATTACCGAAAATGAAAGACAGAACCATCACCACGACATCTCTGTCAAAAACATACTCAATTACAGGTTGGAGACTTGGCTACACAATCGCAAACAAAGAAATCACACAAGCAATCAAATCAGTGCACGATTTTCTTACAGTCGGAGCAGCAGCCCCATTACAAGAAGCAGCGATAGTTGGACTTAATTTTGGTGACGAATACTACGAAAAGCTGCAAGAAAAATACACTCACAAAAGAGATATTTTTCTTAACGGATTAAAAGAAATCGGACTAGACTTCTACTCTCCACAAGGAACCTACTTCGTGATGGTCGACATATCCAAGTTCAAACGCAAATCAGACTATGATTTCTGCGTAGAATTGTCTCAAAAAATCGGCGTAACACCAGTACCTGGTTCATCGTTTTTCAAAGACGATAACAACGATTATGTTAGATTCCATTTCGCCAAAAACGATGACACATTGATTGAGGCCATCAATCGACTTCGAAAAATCAACGATTTGTTGGTTGACTAAAATAAATCTACCTAATTTCAAATAAATACTCCTAAGCAATGACCGCGACATTAGTTGCGGTTTTGCTATGTCGTGAAATAAAAAGTAGTTTCAAGACAAAGGAAAGTAGAAAACCAGTTTGCACGAATATCTAGACTACGAAAATTTGTGATTTCTAAATCTCAAAATCCTAAAATTTGAAGCACGCTTCGCTTACGCGGTCAAATTTTAGACGGATTTTTTCGATTTGAAATCAGCTAAATTTTCTCCGTATGATATTCTTAGCAAATCTGGTAATCTACTTTTATTTCAATGCATAAAAAAATATTTCACTGAAAAGAATAATCACAGGACGTAGACACATGACAGGGACAATAAAACACGAAAACTCGTAAACCGCTCATCTGTCTACAAAAATTGATAAATTCTAAGCTTGTGAATCTAAAATCGCAAACTCGCTGACGCTCAGACAGTGCGATTTTTTAACGATTCACTTCGCTTGAATTTAAAACAATTTTTTCCGAATGATTCGCTTGTTTACGATGTTTTTGGTTTATTTAAATGCATTCTTAGCAAAGCTGGTAATCTACTTTTGTTTCACAGAATACAAAACCGCTGTACATCTACACGTGACAGATATGGTAAACACAAAAACCCTTATGCACACGACAACAAAATCGTCGATTTCTATGCATAAGGGTTTGTTTATCACAGTTTTTCTCTGTGATTTACTATGTCAAAAACTAAAGTCTTTCTAGAAGTGATTTCACAAATTCGTAAGTTCTTTGTGTAGATTCAATTGAAAGTCTTTCCTTAGGACTGTGAACGTCTTTCATAGTAGGTCCAATGGATATCATTTCCATGTCTGGGAAAGTATCTATGAATACTGCTGGTTCCAATGCTGCATGAACCACTTCGACTTTCATTTCTTTTCCGAACAAGTCTTTGTATGTTTCTAGTGCTAAGTTTCTAAGCTCAGAGTCTTTTGCGAATGCCCATGGTTTGTAATAATCTTCCTTCTTAACTTCAAATCCATATTTTTCGTAAACTTTTGACACATCTTCAGTGTGTGCATCGAAAGTTTCTGGGTTTGAACTTCTAAGAGAAATAGTTACTTTCAACACATCATCTTTGATTTCAAATATTGCCAAGTTGTTGGAACATTCAACGATATCTGGGTATTCCTTCATCATGCTGTACACTCCGTGAGGGACCTCTCCGATGAAAGATAAGATATCTTCCTTATCTTTTTCATCCAATACTTTGTCTGCGTTTTCGCATTTTTCAATCTTAACTCTCATATCTTTATCCAATGGATATTTTGCAATTAAATCAGAAAAATCAACATCGTAATCGTCTTCGTTAGAACTGAACACAACCTTCGCATCTCTTGGAATAGCGTTGTGTTTTGTTCCACCTTCTATACTAACAAGTGCTACAGGTGATTTTTCTTCGATTAACTTCAAAGCTTCACGTACAAATTTGATGGAGTTACCTCTTTGTTGGTGAATTTCCATTCCTGAGTGACCACCGAGCATATTATTGATGTTCATAACAAATGTGTTTTTCATTTTATTGTCCACGTAATTTAGTTTTTTCGTACCAATTATATTGTGTCCACCAGAACAACCAGACAACAAAATTCCTTCTACTTCAGCGTCAATATTCAAAAGTTTTCTACCTTTGATATTTTCTCTCTTCAAAGCTCTCGCACCGACCATTGTAGTTTCTTCATTAGTTGTAACCAACAATTCAAGCGCTGGATGCTTAGCTTCCTTGTCTTCCATAATCGCAAGACCAATCGCACTTGCAATACCATCATCTGCCCCCAAAGTAGTGCCTTCTGTTTTAACCCAATCGCCATCTACAACTAGTGGAATAGGATCTGTCAAAAAGTCGTGGTCAACTCCGTCAGCTTTTTCTGCGACCATATCCATGTGACCTTGAATTACAACTGAAGGATGATCCACATAATCTGGATGAGCTGGCTTTCTGATTATAATGTTGTTGCTTTCGTCTTGAATAGTTTCAAGTCCCAAATCTTTTCCAGTCTTGTATAAGAAATCACTCACTGCTTGTTCATTTCCAGATTCTCTAGGAATTTTAGTCAATTCTTCAAAATAATGAAACACTCTTTCTGGTTTTAAATTTTCTAACATATTTTCTCCTTTTCTGTTCAAATTACTCTTCAAACAAACACATTCTTTGAGATTAACCCAAAGAATGTGTTCAAATTTCTAAATTAATGTAACAATATTCCCGAAAGAATACCGTAGTAGTTACCAATTACATAACCTAACGTACCTACCAGAAGTGCAGGAACGATAAGTTCTGTCCAACCTTTTGATACAGCCATTGCTGCTGCAGTAGTTGGTCCACCGACATTCGCATTTGATGCGATAATGATTTCTTCGATATTGAATTTGAAAAGTTTTCCAAATATCAATGAAACTATTAAGTTGATTAATACAACGATTAATGCGAATACTAATAACAATGGAGATTCTCTCAATATCAATCCTATTGATGCTGGAGCACCAATAACTGCGAAGAACAAATAAATTAAGAAAGTACCAATTTCTTGGCTACCTCTGATTGATGAAATTTGTTTAGGGAATACTGATGCAAGTATCATAGTAAATGTAGTCATTAACAAGTATTTATTTCCCAATAATCCACCTAAAATTGCACTTCCAGCTCCTTCGCCTGAGAATAAGTTTCCGAAAACAGTGGCTAATTTGTCAGAAATGGCTACGATAACAAATGATAATGCAACTGTGAAAGCAATGTCTTTAAGAGAAATTTCTTTTGCTCCCCAATATTTTGCAGCCATAGTTTTATTAGCTTCCTTGTCAGATTCTGATTGTTCTTCCAAAGCGTTAACAAGTGGCATCTTGTAATGTTTTTTGATAACAGCCATTGTTGGAAGTGCCATCAATGTGAAGAAATATAAAGCCATAAGTAAGTTATCTGCAACTAATGCAGCTGATACAGTTGCTCCAGGAACCTTGTATTGTTGACTCATTGCAACGAAGTTTACTGAACCACCAGTATAAGTACCCACAAACATTGGAACGATATCGTTCAAAGCAGGAATTGCATTCTTCAAAGCAAAGTATGCAACAAATCCACCTAGAACAGTTCCAATACCACTGAATAAATAAATAATTAAAACTCTTCCTGAATCTCTACCAATTTTTTTGATATCAGCGTTAAATAACAACATTGGTACAGCCAAAGGAACTACATAATCCCATACAGCTTCGTAAACAGGCGCTTCTGTAGGAATAATTTTAAGGTTTGACAAAATTAAAGTAAAAGTCAAAGCCAAAATACATCCTGTAACCTTACTTGCCCAAGTATATTTTTGTTCCAAATATATTGCAAGAGCAGCACATGATGCCAACACAGCCCAAAGTATCCACGTACTTTCGGCACTAATAAATGATCCCATAAGAATCCTCCTTCAAAATATTTTATTTAATTAAATTATAATACCAATAAATAAATTATGCAAGTGTTTTCTTAAAATTTATAAATAAAATCACAAGTAATTTACTTGCTTTTAAACTGGTATTCTCATTGTAATTTAGCGTTAAAATCAAATCATTTTTGTGTTAAATATGAAAATGTTTTTGTTCGCACAAATAAAAAAAGGCATTAGATTTACTAACGCCTTCAAAATTATTTTTGAATCATTGTGTTAAGTACAATAATATCCGTTTCTTTCATACCTTCCTTAGCAACGTAACCAATGCTTCTGATAGTTTCTTCGATATTGTCTTTTAACAAACCATCTCCAGGTTCGAAGTTTCTGTTATTTTTCGCCAAATAATATCCTGAAATTCCTGCATCTACAGCTGTTGCGATTTTTGCAGCACAGGATGGTTTCGCACCGTCACAAATCATACCCGATGCAATCATCAACGCATTTCCTATTGTTTTTTCAATCAAATCCAAATCCTTTGTTTCCATGTAGCAAATTCCAGCTCCTGCTGCAACTCCTGCGGATGTAACTCCACAAAATGCTGAAAGTCTACCTATAAATCTCTTGATGTGAAGTGCTGTCAAGTTCGTAATCAAAAGTCCACGATACAATGTTTCTCTGTCGTAATTTTTTTCATTTGCAAATACAACAAGTGGCATCGTGCAAGTTATGCCTTGGTTTCCACTTCCCGCGTTTATTACAACTGGTAGTGAACAGCCACTCATACGTGCATCTGATCCTGCTGCAGCTCTTGCCTTAGCTTTCGTTCTGATAGATTCATCTTCGTCTATCAAAATCTTGCCCATTGCAACTCCCCATTTTCCAGTCAATCCTTCATCGGAAATTTCAGAATTTAAAGTAATTTGTTTTTCCAACAAATCCTTTACCTCATCTAAGTTAACATTGTTTGCGTATTCAAAAATATCTTTCACTGAAAGTTCGTCGTAATTTTCGTATTCTGGTGTGTGAGTGTAGCAATTATCAATATGTATTATTTCGTCGTTTTTAGTAACCTTCACGATATTTGTGTGTTTGTTTTTGATTTCAACATCCACAGTATTTTCATTGTCGTCCTCTGCTACGATTTCTATATCTAGGTTTTCAACGCCTTCTTTTAAGCTAACAGTGATGATGTCTTTTTCCAACAAATCCTTCGCAGCCTTGATGTCATCTTCTGTAACCTTTGACAAAACCTCAAGTCCAAGACAAGAATCGCCAGCAACAGTACCAATAGCAGTCGCAGCTTCCACGCCCTTCATACCATTAGTGTTAGGAACAGTAACTCCCTTAACATTTTTGATGATGTTTCCTGAACACATAACCTCAATTTTACATGGAATACTTCCCAAAACTTCCCTAGCCTTAGCCGCTGCCAACGCAATAGAAATCGGTTCAGTACATCCCAACGCCATAATTAATTCAGATTTTAATAATTCAGTGTAATTCTTCATTTGTACTCCTCAATAAAAAATAATTTTATAACAATTTCTTCCATACATTAACCATTATAACACCAGAAATACATTATTGTAAATGATTTCAAACTCTTACAAATACTCCAAAATAACCTTCCATTCTTTTTCCAAATCATCCAACCTGTATCTAGCATTTGCAGGTGATGTCGAAGGAAGCTTCGTAGCTTCCACCCCTAAATTCTTTTTGTGATATCTCTCAAAACACTTAAAAGAAGCCGTACCATTGCAAAAAACATGATTAATATCTGCACAATCCACAATCTCTTTCAAATTAGAAGGCACCACATTTTTGATACTAGAATCTGATGAACCAATAATATCGCACTGATAAATCGAATCGTACACAGCAATATTATGCTCCAACAAAAACCTCTTCCTCTCCTCAATACTCACATCCAAATCCACATCGAAAAGCCTTTCCATCAACTTCCAAAACCTGTTTTGTGGATGACCGTAGAAAAACCCGTACTCCCTAGTCTTCACCGACGGAAAAGAACCCAAAATCAAAATCTTGGAATTCTCATCGTAAAGAGGTTTTAACGGATGGACAATAGTCTCATAATTTCCCTTCATAAAATCCCCCTATCTCTCTTGATTATATCACAACAACACAAAGCACCTCCGTTCCCGTTGGTGTGAAACCCTTGTTGTGGTTTTGGGCTCGGAGTTTTATAGTTTCGTATTCCTGTGAAACAAAAGTAGATTATCAGTTTTGCTAAGAATATCATACGGAGAAAATAAGTATAAATTCATGCGATTTTAGATTCACAAGCTTAGAATTTATTTATTTTCGTAGTCTAGATATTCGTTCGTATCGGTGTCTATTTTCGTATTTTTTGAAACTACCGTCAGCAATTCTCTTGCTATGAAACTATTCCTCATTTCCCCGCATCAAAAAAGAGGTGCCTTCGCACCCCTCGTTATCTACTCAAAATCATATCGAATTTTTGTTTCAACTCTTGTGTTGATGCTGCGACATCTCCCGTTGAGAAAATCGCCGATGTCAGTGACACAGAGTCCACATCGCAGTCGAAAATCATTTTAATATTGTTTTTGTTAATTCCACCAATCGCTGTGATTGGAATGTGGATTTTTTCAGAAATCTCCTTCAACGTGTCGATGGAAACTCTCACGAAATCATCGCCAGTGAACGTAGGGAAAATAGCCCCCACACCGATGTAATCTGCGCCAGCTTCTTGTGCCTCCAACGCTTGTTCCAACGTGTGACAACTAATTCCGATAATCTTGTCGTTGCCAAGAATCTCCCTCGCGTATTTAATCGGCATATCCTTTTGACCCAAATGCACCCCGTCAATGTCGCAAGCCTTCGCAATATCAACCCTGTCGTTCACAATCAAAAGTTTGCCCATACTTTGAGTAATCTCTTTTATCTTAAAAGCTTCACGCATGATACTTCTAGTATCCATGTTTTTTTCTCTAAGTCTAACAGAATCTGCACCATTTTTCAGTGCAATCTCAATAGTTTCCGACAAATCCCTTCCTTTGAGAGTTTGTTTGTTCGTAACCAAGTTCAACCCTAAGTTAAATTTCTTATTCATTTTCCAACTCTCCTTTAAAAAACTTGTAGAAATGATTTGTAGGTCCATTTCCCTTGCCAATGTGCAAATCATGTTTGATAGCATTGGTTATATAATCCTTGCTGAGTTTCACAGCATCATCAATAGATTTTCCAAGCGCCAAATTACTAGCGATAGCACTTGAAAGCGTGCAGCCCGTTCCATGAGTGTTCTTCGTGTCAATCTTTTCAGTCACAAATTCGTGGAAATCCTCGCCATCATACAAAATATCGATAGCATCTCCCACATGATGACCGCCCTTTACAAGAACATATTTTGCTCCCATATCGTGAATAATCACAGCTGCCTTTTTCATATCGTCTACATCTTCGATTTTGATACCCGTAATTCTTTCAGCCTCTGGAATATTCGGAGTTATGCAAGTGCACAAAGGAATCAAATCCTCAATCAACAAATTAATCGCATCTTCTTGCATCAAACAAGCGCCGTGCTTAGCGTACATCACAGGATCCAACACCACATTTTCTGGTTTGTACTCCAATAATTTGTCCCTAACACAACTCATAATCCTCTTGTTCGATAACATCCCGATCTTCACAGCGTCAGTTCCCATATCATTATAAATACAATCAATCTGATCCCTTATAATCGTATCGGGCAAATCCTCAATCGACACCACCTCAAAAGTATTCTCTGCGACCACCGAAACAATAACGCTCATCGCATACACCCCGTGTGCCGACATAGTCTTGATATCCGCTTGAATTCCTGCTCCGCCTGAACAATCAGAACCTGCAATCGTAAGAACTTTTTTCATAACTCCTCCTAATAATTTGCTGTAAATTAAATTATATACCTATAATCATTTTACTTCAACTAATCTCTGTTGTAGAGTTTTGTAATCGCAGATATTTTATCGGAAAGCTCATCAGTAAGCCATTCTTTTTTAAGTCTCCACTTCCAATTCCCCAAAGTATTCGGAGTGTTCGTCCTATAATTATCATCAAGCCCCAAAAAATCCTGCATCTGACACATACACAAACAAGAATTAGTCATGTACGCTGCTTTTATCATCGACAATTCCACATCTCTTGAGTTCACATAATTCTCGATGTAATCAAGTTCATCAGAACCTCTGCTATTTACAAATCCCCTAAGCGTTTGATTGTCGTGAGTTCCAGTGTAATACACTGTGGTTTCGCCCACATTGTGCGGCAAATAGTCCGATTCCTCATTCACATCAAACGCAAACTGCATCACCTTCATACCCTTGAAGGAAAATCTATCGCGCAGATTTATAACATCATCAGTAATCAAACCCAAATCCTCAGCAACAATCCTGTCAATCAAGTTTTCTTTTTTCAAAATCTCAAAAAACTCCTTGCCCTTTGCCTTAATCCAGTGTCCGTTTTCAGCAGTGTTTTCCGATGTATCAATCGCCCAAAAAGCTTCAAATCCTCTAAAATGATCCAGACGAAGCACATCGTACATTTTCAAATTATGCTTCAACCTTTTCAACCACCAATCAAATCCAGTTTTCTCACAACAATCCCAATCATACACAGGATTTCCCCAATATTGCCCAGTTTCAGAAAATCTGTCCGGAGGAACTCCTGCAACAAGCTTTGGTGACAAATCCTCGTTCACCACAAACATTTCTGGATTTTGCCACATATCGCTGCTTTCCTTCGATACATAAATCGGCAAATCGCCAAATATTTTTATCCCCAAATCATTCGCGTAATTTTTCAATTCGAAATACTGCTTGTAAAACAAAGCCTGAACGAACGCATTGTATTCAATCTCAGAAGCCAACAATTTTTCGTAATAATCGACGCTTTTCTTCTTGCAGTATTTTATATCATCTGGAAATTCCAACCAAGATTTGCCACTAAAATACTTTTTCAATGCCTCAAACAAACAAAATCCACGAACAAGTTCACGCTCACTAAAATTTTCTGTGTCTATTATCTTCAAAACCTTGTTGTTTTCAAAAGCTTTTCGTAAAATCTCATCCTTTGCTTTTGCCACATAATCGTAATCCACAAAATCGTCTTCGAATTTGTATCCACGAACATCACTCTCCAACAGCAAACCATCGTCAATTAACTTGTCAACGTCGATGTACATGTAATTTCCAGCAAAAGTTGACGGCGACAAATACGGACTGTTGCCATCAGAACTTATCGGAACAAGCGGCAATATTTGCCAATAAGTCTGCTTCGATTTCTTCAAAAACCTCACAAACTCGTATGCACTCTCCCCGAAACTTCCTATTCCATATTTAGAACTCAAACTGAACACAGGACACAAAATCCCCGCTTTTCTCTTATCACTCATATTAGCCCTTCTTATTTTGTTCACGATACATTCTCGTGTAAATCTTGCCATTCGCCAACAATTCTTCGTGCGTTCCTTTTTCCACAATAACACCCTTGTCCAACACGTAAATGCAATCCACGTTTTTAATCGTAGACAATCTGTGCGCAATTATAAATGTAGTCCTGTTTTGTTTCAATTTGTCGATTGCGTATTGAATCACAGATTCCGTTTGCGTGTCGATGTTTGCCGTCGCCTCGTCCAAAATCAAAATCTTCGGATTGGTGATGTAACTTCTCGCAAATGCAATAAGTTGTTTTTCACCAGCGGAGAAACTTGCCCCATTGTCCTTGACTTCCTCATCAAGACCATTTCTGAAATCTATCAACCTGTCAGCACCGATATCCCTCAATGCCTTCTCGACTTCCTCATCTGTAAAATCCTTGTCGAGCCTGATGTTACTCCTAACATCTCCCATAAAAAGCACAGGATCTTGTGGCACCAAGGAAATATTCTTTCTGATAGAATCCACGCTGTAGTCGTTGAAGTTCTTGCCATCGATTTTAATTGTACCTTTTTGTGGCTTGTAAAATCCTAAAAGCAAATTGATTATCGTAGTCTTGCCACTTCCAGTAAATCCTACAAATGCAACACTTTCTCCGCTTTTTATATCAAGCGACAAATCTTTAAGCACAGGTTCGTTTTCAATATACGAGAAATCAACATTTTCAAACTTAACATCACCCTTGATGTCGCCGATTTCTCGTTCTGGAAACTGTTCAACCTCAGTGTCCAACAATTCAAACACATGCTCTGCTGCACTGAACGATTGCTCCAACGAGCCCATTCTTTCCACGCAGTTACTGATGTACAAGAAAGTTCTCGAAGTGTATTCCATCGTCAAATACATGCTCCCCAATTTTACATCAGTATTTCCAGTCAAAACATTGTACGCGTAAATTCCAAGTATCGTAATCGTCGCAAAGTTTCTGAGAAGCTGCGACACATTGTAGCTCATCGTACCGTAAGCCCTCGTCACCATATACCCGTAATCGTAGACATTTTTCGCAGAAGTTTCGTAATCCTTACTGAAATCATCTTCCAAATTATACGCCTTGATTATCTCGATGTTATTGATAGTCTCGTTGATTTTCGCATTCTCTTCGCTGATGTATTTTCTCATGTTTGTAAATGCAAAGCGTGATTTTTGCAAAAATTTCTTAAAAATATAAAACATAATTGGGAAAAATAGGCACACAATAATCCCGATTTTCGTGTCAGTTATAAGCACCATAGCAATCATAAAAATACTCACGATTACGCTTACCATAAGCTGTGCCAACACCATTTGGTAGAAACTCTTCACAGTTTTCGTGTCGTTTGTAATTCTGCTGACTACTTTTCCAGCTGGTAAATTATCGTAAAAAGATATCGGCATTTTTTGAATGTGATCGTACACATCCATCTGCATCCTGCGTGCGATTTTGTTCGCAGTTTTCTCCAAATACACCGTAGAATTGTACTTCCACAACGAATCCACGAAGAAAACCGCCGCATACAAGCACAACACAAGCGCTAATTTTCTAATATTGTATACAAGTTTTTCTCCTGTAAGTAAATTGTTGATGATATACGCCAATATAATCGGCCCGATAATCTCGAACACAGTCATCAACACCGTAAACACCATCCCTATCGTCAAGTTTTTCTTCTCGTTTAGGGAGTATTTTATAATTCTATTCGTCACACTCTTTCTCATAAGCACTCTCCACTGTCTGTCTCAAATATTGCTCCTTGTACCAACCATCTTGTTTCATCAAAGAGTCGTGAGTCCCTCTTTCAACTATTCTGCCGTTTTCAAGAACGATAATCTCATCTGCATCCTTCACCTGGCTAATCCTGTGAGTTGCGATGATATTCGTCTTGCCGGAGCGAATCATTCTGAAATTATCCAAAATGTTCTTCTCCGTTGTTCCATCCACAGCACTCATGCAGTCGTCCATAATCAAAATATCCGGATTCTTTATCAAAGCCCTCGACAACGCAATCCTTTGTTTTTGACCGCCCGACAAACTAATCCCCTTTTCTCCACACAACGTATCCGCTCCATTCACAAGCTTATCCAAATCCTTCTCAAAATCGCTCATTCGTATAGCTTCCATCAATTCTTCATCCGTTGCATCCTTGTTTGTAAGCTTGATATTTTCACCAATAGTCTTCGAAAAAATCATGTGGTTTTGTGGAACATATCCCATTCTTTCTCTGACTGATTCGATAGTATAATCGGTCAAGTTTTTGTCATTCAGAAGTATTTCTCCATCTTCTACATCGTAAAATCTAAGAAATTGCTTCAACAAAGTAGTCTTGCCACTTCCAGTTTTCCCCAAAACGCCCAAAGTTTTTCCAGGTGTAATTAAGAAATTGATATCACTGAGAACATTCTCCTTCGAACTCGGATACTTGAATGACAAATTCCTAAACTCAATCGTAGGATTTTTCTTCAAATCAACAGCATCAGGTTTATTCACAATGTCTTCCTTGTAATCCCACACCTCTTGAATTCTGTCCATACTCGCATCGGCTTGCTTCTTCACGCTAATGAAATCGCCCATGCCAATCATCGGCCAAATCAACAAATTCAAATAAAACATAAAACTCATAAGTCTTCCCACAGTAATGCTGCCAGTTCGTATCAAATAAGTACCGTAAGAAATCGCAAGAACATAAGTCATAACCTCAATCGGCTTTTGGATTGGGCCATACCATGCGATTAATTTTGCAGTCGCCATGTTTTTTTCGTACAAATCATCTGCCCTGTCTTGGAACTTCTTTCTTTGAAAATCCTTCAAATTATTTGCACGAACCACACGCACACCACTTACAGTTTCCAAAGTCTGATCGTTCATCTTGTCAAACGATTTTTGCGACTCTTCAAAAGTCGTATTCAATTTATTGCCGATTTTGTTACTAACAACAACCAAAATTGGAAGTGGAAGAACGCTCAACAAAGTCAACCTAAAATCCGTCGTCACAATCATAACGATAACTATCAAAATAGGATAAAAAGTCGAATCAAACAAACTCATCAGACCATATCCCGCAAAATCTCCCAATGCGTACGGATCATTTGTAGCCTTCCCCATCAAAGACCCCGTGGAATTCTTCTCGAAAAACTCCGGCGATTGCTTCAAATACTTGTCGTACAATCTTGTAGTCACCAAATACCTAATCGTGTCATCGCCCCTGAACACATTCAAATTCCACACAACGCTAACCACATAACACAACACACTTGCAACCAGACAAATCCCCAAATTAATCTTCAAGTTTTCAGCTGTCACATTCTTATTGAAAATATTGTCCGCCACATTACCAATCATGTACGGCAAAATCAACTTGAAAGCATAATCAAAAATAAGTGCGATAATTGCGATTATGTAGCTTTTCTTATAATAATTTATAAACCACTTATACCTTCCTAACATATTTACTCCTTTACTTTTGCAATAAAAAATAGGGCTCATAAAGAGCCCCAATAGCAAATTCTATTTTTGCAATAATTTAATGATGTGTTCTCTGAAATCTTCTCCATCCATAGTTACAGCACCTGTGCCACCAAAAATATCCACAGATACCTTGAAGAAGTTCACAACTAATTTGTCTCCCAAATCATAGTATTCATCAACATGACCTGGAACGAAAATCAATTCCTTCTTGTTTGTTTCAACATCATCAAGGTTTAGATGTTTGATAGGGTCAACCATGGCTTCAACCACACCCATATCTTCCATCATCCACATGTTGTTGTTCCAGAATCTTTTTTCTTCAGGACTTCCACCATTCAAAAGCTCTTTGTTTGTAATAGATGACAAAACTCTTCTTACAGCTTCCTCATCAAATTTGTCATTGTATATTAATTTCATTTCGTCTCTATTAGCCACATCAATAATAAAAGATTCAGCAACCTTTTGACCTTCTGACGCTGATTGCCAGAAATATAGCATCATTTCAACTACTTCATTATTAATTTTAATGCTCATTATTCAGACCTCCTTCTCTCTAAAAATTCTCTATACTAAATATTATACAACTAATAAAAACTTTTTCCAACAAAATTTTCAAAATTTTAAAACATTTTCCAATAATTCTACAAATTTTCTTTTTTCAAATCCGCATACACCTTCAACGTATCCTCGTATCCAAGCTTCAAACCGTATCGCATCTTTTCCTTTTCAAACTCCAAAATTTTTGGAAAGTCCTTGTCCCATGTTTTAATAATCGTGTATTTTGGATTTTTCTTCAACTTACTAGTCAACAAATGCGGCTTCAACGACACAATAACAACCTCATCGCACACATCATCCACCATCTTGTACGGATTATTCTCCATATATCCACCATCAATCAACCACTTACCGTCCAATTTCTCTTGCTTAAACACCAACAAATTGGAACTCGCACGCAAATAATCTCGCAAATGACCTTGTGGAATATCGTCAATAAACAAATTCAAAACCCTTCTTTGTTCCACATCAACAGTATTAAGACCGAACTTCATCCTAGATTCACGGACTCTTTTCTCATCAATATATTCGCTCAACAACTCATTCAAAGGCTCCACCTCGAAACCCTTGTTATCGATAAAATCCTTCGCCAAGCCTAGCTTATCCTTAGCATTATCCAAACTTAAACTCTGTTCCATACTTAAACTCTGTTCCATAATAGAATTGACATCATTGTCCTTTACGCTAATCACATCATCGTAAGTCAAATTCTCCCACAATTTATACGCAATCTCCCAATCTCCCTGACAAATCATAGCCCCATTGATAGCTCCAATCGAAGTTCCTACGATATAATCAAAGTCAATTCCCATTTCCACCAACGCCTTGTAAGCGCCAATCTGATAGCAGCCCCTCGCTCCGCCGCCTTCCAATACTAAACCTCTCATAAAACCCCCCTTATTAATTTTAATGCTCATTATTCAGACCTCCTTCTTTCAAAAATTCTCTATATTAAATATTATACAACTAACAAAAATTTTATCATATTTTCCAATAATTCTACAAATTTTCTTTTTTCAAATCCGCATACACCTTCATCGTATCATCATATCCAAGCTTCAAACCATATCTCATCTTTTCCTTCTCAAACTCCATAACCTTAGGAAAATCCCTGTCCCACGTTTTAATAATCGTGTATTTTGGATTTTTCTTCAATTTATTCGTCAACATATAAGGCTTCAACGACACAATCACAATCTCATCGCACACATCATCAATCATCTTGTACGGATTATTCTCCATATATCCACCGTCTATCAGTTTCTTCCCGTCGAGTTTTTCTTGCTTAAACACAAGCAAATTGGAACTTGCACGCAAATAATCACACAAATGACCAACTGGAATATCCTCAATAAACAAATTCAAAACCTTCCTGTTTTCAACATCAACAGTATTCAGCCCGAACTCCATCTTCGATTCACGAACCTTCTTCTCATCAATAAACTTGCTCAACAAATCGTTCAACGGATCCACACCGAAACCCTTGTTATCGATAAAATCCTTTGCCAAACTTATCTTGTCTTTCGCATTTTCCAACGTCAAGCTCTCTTCAAAAATAGAATTGATATCATTGTCCTTTAGGCTAATCACATCTTCATAAGAAATATTCTCCCATAATTTGTATGCAATCTCCCAATCTCCCTGACAAATCATAGCCGCATTGATAGCGCCAATCGAAGTTCCCACAACATAATCAAACGTAATGCCCATTTCCACCAACGCCTTGTAAGTTCCAATCTGATAACAGCCCTTAGCGCCTCCGCCTTCCAACACTAACCCTCTCATAAAATCTCCCTCCATTAATTAAATTATATCATCAAAAATTTAATATGTGATATAATTTTTTGTGAAAGGACACGAAATGTACACACTTCTACTCATATCTGCGATACTTCTAATAATCGCATCAAAACACAACTTCATAAGCATGTTCACAGCAACAAGCATAGTTTTGTTCGCAGTAAGCGCCATCGGAATAATATTTGCGCCACATTCAAATATAATCTTGAACATAATTGTCACAATCAACGTAATCACAGACGTATTTATATTAGCGATAATATCCTACAGGCTCTACCAAAAAGCCAAAGTCAAAGCCAGCATCGCACTACACTTGACGGCAAGTATACTCTACATCGCAATGATAATAGTCAACCTGTTCAAAATATTTGACCTTTACAAATACATAATAGGAATGAATTTGTATCTGAGCTTAATTGTACTGTCACACCTACTTGGAAACCTCATAATCAAATACAAAAAAATTGACACAGATTTTGATTACATCGTAGTACTTGGAGGCTCCATGAAAGGAATCGAACTCTCTGAGCTAATCAAACAAAGAATGATAACATCATTTGCCTATTACAGAACCAATAAAAGTATCATGATATTTTCAGGCGGAAAATCCAACGGAGACATCGAAGAATCAGTCGCCATGAAAAACTTCGCCGTAGAAAACCACATCCAAGACACAGACATATTATTGGAAAAACTCGCCATGAACACAATGCAAAACATCGAATACGTACGAAACCTAGTCCAACAACAAGACGAAAATTGTAACAGCAAAAAAGTCTGCGTCATCACCAACAACTTTCACGCATACCGTACCAAACTAATCTGCAACAAAATGAAAGTAAATTGGACAGTAGTACCCGCAGAATCAAACCCAACATCCAAAATCAACACATATCTCATAGAATTATTAGCAGCAATTTATCTAGACATACTAATTCACATAACACTCATCATCATAATCACCATAATAATCGGTAGATTTGTATAATTGTAGCTATATTGTAGACATTGTCCTGATTGGAAAATCAAAATAGTGGTATAATATATATAAAGAAATCGGAGGAGGATTTTATGAAAAACATTAAAAAATTTGGACTATTACTTGCATTAATCGCTTCAGTATCATTATCAAGCTGTAGCAGCGAACAATCATTGAATAAACCAGATACAACAACATCAACAGCTGAAAACAACAAAAAAGACACAGCAGCTGACACACAAGAAAACAAAAAAGAAGACAAAGAAAACAAAGAAGACAAAAAACCAGAAGAAACAACAGAAGCTACAGAAAAAGGCGAAACAAAAAAAGACAACCAACAAGAATTAACAGATGATGAAAAAGCAACACTAGATGAATTTGTAGAAAGATTAGAAAAATACGAAAACGGAACAGCAGGCGCATCACTAAAAATGGATAGACTATTCACAGAAATGGTCAACAGATGCACATCATTAGAAACAAAACCAGAAAAATCACAAGAATATCTAATCAAAAAAGTATCCCAAGTCAAAGACACTGAAAACTTCAAACAATCAGTAAAAGGACTAAAAGATACCATAGAATACTACAAATCAAACAAACAACAATACATCCAAGAACTAAAAGACAGTGGCGCAACATGGGATCCACAAATCAAACTAGAATCCTTGGAAAATGTACTAAACAAATTACAATAGAAATGATGAAAGAAGCTGATAAAACAGCTTCTTTTTTTGAGACTGTGAAATAGTTTGTGTATAGAATCCTCCTGATATAATAGAAATCAGGAGGATTTTAAAATGCCAAGAAAAAGACCAGAAACAAGACTAAACAAAATATCTAAGATGTTAATCGAAGAGTATCAACCAGAAACAGTACAAGATCTTCAAGAAGCTTTGAAAGATCTTCTAGGAGACACAATGGAACAAATGTTAAAAGCAGAGTTAGATGAACATCTAGATTATGAATATGGTGAAAAACCACTGTCATTAAACACAAGAAATGGATCAAGTAAAAAAACAGTTAAATCATCATACGGAAACATAGACCTAAACATTCCACGAGACAGAGAAGGATCCTTTGAGCCACAAGCATTGAAAAAATATCAAAAAGACATATCAAACATAGAAAACCAAATAATATCTATGTATGCAAAAGGAATACCCTCGCCTAATAATATCATAAACTCATTTCATTCGTTGGATATTATTGGCTGGGGAAGGCCCTGACAACAAGAGACATATCAACACACATAAAAGAAATCTATGGATTTGGAATATCAGAATCCATGGTAAGCAAAATAACAAATAAAATACTACCAACTATTGAAGAATGGCAAAATAGACCACTAGAAAAAGTATATCCATTTGTATTTTTAGATGCAATACACTATCATGTAAGAGAAAATAACATAGTAGTAAAAAAAGCAGTATATATAGCACTAGGATACAATACCGAAGGATACAAAGAAATCCTTGGAATGTGGGTTGGAGAAAATGAATCAAGTAAATACTGGCTATTGGTATTAAATCAATTAAAAGAAAGAGGATTAGAAGATATATTAATAGTTTCAACAGATAATTTATCAGGATTTAGCCAAGCAATAGAAAGTGTATATCCAAAAACAGAAATTCAAAAATGCATAATTCATCAAATAAGAAATTCAACAAAATTCGTATCATATAGAGATATAAAAGAACTAATGAAAGACTTAAAAACAGTATACAAAGCATCAACAGAAGAACTAGCACTAAGTAATCTAGATATATTTGAAGAAAAATGGGGCAAAAAATACCCAATGTGTGTAAATTCATGGAGAAATAACTGGGCTGAATTAGCAACATATTTCAAATATCCAGAAGGAATAAGAAAACTAATATATACAACAAATAGCATAGAAAATTTTAATAGACAACTTAGAAAAGTAACAAAAAACAAAACAATATTTCCAAATGACTACGCCCTACAAAAAAGCTTGTATCTAGCAATGGTAGATGCTTCAAGTAAATGGACGAGTAGAATAAGAGGATGGGATCAAATATTGTCACAACTATCAATATTTTTTGAAGGCAGAATCTAAATTTTGCCATCAAAATAATAAAAAATTTGAATCTTTCAATCAAGACTAAAGGCATAGCCCTGGTCTGAAGACCAGCTCTTGACAGAAATCTTCAAATTTTTAAGAAATATAATTAGGCAAAAATGGAGATTTTTAGAAAAATCTTGACCTTTTAGTTTAATTGTGCCAAAATTAGGTTACAAATATCTGAACTTTCAGATTTTAGTAATAAAAGTATATTTTAAAAAAATATCAGCTCACAACCTATCAGGAGGAGCTGATACACAAAACTTTTCACATACCCCTTTTTTTGTGAGAACTTGTATTTAATTGTAGTGTAAATTTTCGACATAGTATATAGTAATATAAAGCAGAAAAGCACAATTGCCCGAATATCTAGCTTACGAAAATAAATAAATCCTAAGCTCATGACCCTAAAATCTCAAGTGCGAGCTTCGCTCTGGCACCAGTGAGATTTCTTAACGGTTCATTTCGCTTGGATTTATACTTATTTTCTCCAGATGATATTCTACAGCAATTGTGGTAATCTGCTTTTTTCTCGTTTAGAGATATTTTATAAGTCTACAATAAATTTTATCCTTTAGAACACAGTGTCTAATTCAAAAACTAAGGTAGCATACATTACTAACTGATTACTTCTTAACGTCGCCAAATTAGATACCTTTAGAATTAAAAGGTTTCGAGATTAGAGGCTTTCAACTTTAAGAGTTTTTTAGTAGGAAGCATGGTTTGACGAAGAATATCATTCGGAAGAAATTTAGTTGATTTCAAATCGAAGGGCTCCGGCTAAAATTTGACCGCTTGAGTGCGGAGCACGAGCTTCAAATTTTAGGAGACCAAGATTTAGAAATCACAAATTTCTGTAGACCAGATATTCGAGCAAACCTGCTCCTACGCCTTGTTGACGAGTGAAGTTAAACCTTTTATTCTGGTATGAAACAACGTAAATCCAGCAATCAATCGCTTGTAAAAACCTACGATCATACGAATTCTTTTACTCCTCTATATCCTCAATATTATATCTATCCAAATCCTCATAAACATACGACTGTTGAATACCACGCAAATAAACACCCCTGTCATCAACCTTGTCCGTCAAAGCATTCTTCAACAAGTGTTTAATCTCCAAAGAATTCACCGGCGACCTCTCCATAGCACTCAAATAATCAGCCCTGTCCACCATCGTCCAGTCAATACATTTGTTCAAATTCTTTTTAAGGATCAAATCCAGCCAAATCCTAGTCGCACGACCATTCCCTTCCCCGAAAGGATGTGCCACATTCATCTCCACATACTTCTCAATAATCTCATCAAAAGAACCCTCAGGCATCTTCTCAATAATCGCCAAATTACTCTCTAAATACAACAAATTTGCAAACCTGAAATTTCCCTTTGACAAATTCACATCACGAGTCTTACCAGCAAACTCAAAAATATCCTGAAACAAAAACTCGTGAATCTCCTGCAAACCCTTGTAAGTACCGACCTCAAAGTCATTGATAAAACCCTTGTCCCAAAGCTCAATAGCTCTTCTTTTAGACAAAAGCTCCTCATCAATCAACCTACCCATCAAACACCATCCCTTCTTATCATTATTTTATGTAAAATTCCACGTGTCAATTATTATACGGTTATAATTCTTATCATTGAATATTACCTTTTATACATAAATTTCTTTAGAATAAAAGGCTTTAACTAAGCGAGTCATCTGGAAAAAATTATGAAAACTCAATCGCAGAAATCCGGCCAAAATTTGACCGCGTAAGCGAAGCGTGC
>NZ_JBKWZF010000025.1:0-27953 GCF_046991905.1 Finegoldia sp.
TTTTTTCTAAATCCAATACACGATTGCAAATTAAACTTGCAAATTCAAAATCATGGGTAGCTATAAAAATAATTTTATCTTTTGAATGTGACTTCAATAATTCTACAGTTTTAATCATATTTTTATAATCAAGCCCACTTGTAGGCTCGTCTAAAATAAAAATTTCTTTGTTACACAATAGTCCACAAACTATGGCAAGTCTTTGCTTTTGTCCCCCAGACAAAGTGTTAGGGTGGCTATTTTTATAATTATATAAGTCAAAATCATTTAGCAGTTCATTAATTAAATCATCTTTTACGTTCTTTATTCCTAATTTACATTCAGCAAAGACACTATCGGCAAATAATTGATAATTTACGTCTTGCATAACCATATAAGATATTTGCTTTCTTGCTTTTTCATCAATTTCTTTAGATTTTAAAATAAACTCACCCTTATAATCAGTATAAAGTCCACAAAGAGTTCTTAAAAAAGTAGTTTTCCCTATGCCGTTAGATCCTAAAACAGCAATAATATCACCCTTGTTTGCAGAAAAACTAAGTCTATCTGTAAGGCATTTATCTTTCCTATAAATTGAAACATTATTTACCTGTAAATAAGACTTACCTATAATTGGTGATTTTTCTTTTATATTTAAACTAGGTTTGTTTCTTGTTCTTAAACCCATAGTCTTAATTTCATCTTCAGATAAACTTAAAAAATCTTTATTGGAAAAAATTTTATCAATTTTCCCATTCTTCATATAAATAATTCTATCAACTAAATCCATTATATAATAGATTCTGTGTTCAGATATAATAACTGTTTTACCACTCTCTTTCAACATGGATAAGTGTTTTTTTAATATATCTATTGTCGGTATGTCCAAATTAGAAGAAGGCTCATCAAGTAAATAAATATCTGGATTTGTTGCATAAACTGATGCAAAAGCAATTTTTTGTTTCTCTCCTCCAGATAAATGAAAAATATTTCTATTTTTTAGTTTATTTATTTCTAATTTCTTGCAGGTTTCATCTAATTTCTCTTCTAAAATTTTTGTTTCTACTCCTTGGTTTTCTAGTCCGAATACAATTTCACTATTTGTATCCACATTAAAGAATTGGGTTCTAGGATTTTGAAAAACACTGCCGACATTTTTTGAAAGTTCAAACATTTGATAGTCAGATAATGATTTATCATTTATTTTTACATCACCATTTAAATCTCCTTCATAATAATATGGTATCAACTTATTTATAAGCCTTGTAATAGAGGTTTTTCCAGAGCCAGAAGAACCACATATTAAAATAAACTCTCCTTTTTTTATTTCTATATTTATATTATCTAGGCTAATATCCTTAGAGTTTCTATATTTGAAACAAACTTCATTTAACTTAATCATAAAAATACCTCAAATATATTGTAAATGCAGTAATTACTACTCCAATTATTAGAGATAAATAATCTAAAATTCCAAAATTAATCCTTATAATTGAAGTTCGTTTATTTGGTGATTCAATTCCTCTTGTGATAGAAGCTATAGTTAATTCATCTGCTGCTTTTGCTGCCATAATTATCATAGGAGAATAAATGCATTCTACGGTTAAAGAAGGGTTTTTTATAAATCCAAAAAAGGATGGAGAAATTCCTCTAAACCTCATTGAATCTTTTATATATAGCCAATCTTCTTTTATAGTTGGTATATACCTAAGCATTACTGCTAGGGGGATAGAAATTTTTTTAGAAACACCAACATAATCCATAGCAGATAAAAACTCCCCTACTTTCGTTGTGCTAAGTATTATCATAGAGAGCATACATACCGGATAAATTTTATTAACTAAACCCAAAAATGGCATAAATATGCTTCTAAAAGTATTACTTCCATATCTTACAATTAAAATACTAAGAAAATATACTAATAGATATATTAATATCCCAGTAAAAGCAATTTTGATTTTTCTATTTATAAGACTAAAAATAGCAATTAATGCTACAAAAGCTAATTCATATTCTATTGAGGGCAATATACTAGATATAATTATGCACAAAAATAGTAAAACTATTTTTGTGCATGGATTAATATGTGTATTCAATTCTCCTGAAATCATATAATACCCGCCTTTTCAAATTGCTTTTTCAAAAGTTTAGAACCTATAAAAGCACTAAATAAAGCAACTAAAAAAGTTCCAATCACAATAACATAAATCATCCAATCAGCAGCTGCTGCATTCATAGACTCTATATATGTTATATCTGTCCCCTTTTCTATCATTGCATTTGACCAAGACTTAGGATCCATAAAATATACGACAAAAGTCCCTATATCTCCAAGTGCAAATACTCCAAAAGAAAGGATGTTTGTTTTTTTACTTTTATATGACTTGCTTCCTGCTATAAATTCAGCAATTATCCCCATAACTAAAGTTCCAAGACCCATAGCCCAATGCATGCCAGTTGCAAATCTCAAAATACAAATTATTATTGCCAAAATAGCAATAGTTCCTCTTTTAGCCACTTTCGAGATCAGAAACATAAATATTATTCCTGATAAAAGAGCACTACCCATTGGCTGATAAAAGGTTAATACAGGATTCATTCCAAAAGGCATTCCCCCAATCATATTAAATATAAAATAGAGAGCTGTAAAAACCCCTATAGTAATCAAATCCTTTGTTTTTAGACCATTCATATTATTTTTATTCATTTTTTCCTCCTTTTAAATCATTAATTTTAATTGCATTTTTTTTATACGGTTGAATTATTTTACTTTGTCCAAGCTCTCTAGATAATTCACCCCATGTCTCTATCGCTGAAATCAAGTATTGTTGCTCCACTATATTAGCCTTTTTACTATCTATACAATTTATAAATTCTATAATGGACTTTGAAATAGAATTAACCCAACTTAATTTCATCATACTACTATAAGTTTCTTCGTTATCTTCAGCTATTTCAAATGTTTTTAATTTCGAAAACTCATTGCTTTCTTCTAAATTAAATTTTCCATTTTTATCATGTGGCTTATCCAAACAGCTCTCCCATATTATAGGTCCATTTGTACCTGATAATGTCAAATTCCCTGAGTTCGTTATAAACATTATTTTATGCATTAATAACATGTAATTATCTGGATTTTTCGCAGTCATTTGATTTTGCACACTTATACATATAGGAATATCGTTTATATACCCTTCTATAATCTCAAAAGGTGATTCTATATTCTGCGTAGATATATTTCTAAATTCATAAGGTTTTAGTCCTCCCAAAGCTCTTCCCAAAATATCTATAAGAGGAAACAATACATGTACACTACATTGTGCAGAAATAAATCTAATTTTCGACAACTTATTTAGCTTTTTAGATAAACTCAAAAATGTATCTACACTTTTTAAATTTGGATAAAATGTGTTAAGTTTATAAAAACAAGAATTTTCTCTTGATAATTTCAAAAACTCTATATATTCTTTTAAATGAACTGGTTGTTCCTGAATTACATTTACTCCATTCTTTAACAGTTGCTTAACCAAATCACTGCCTGCCCCACCTATCAATGTTGACCCTATAACAACACAAGCCAAATCTATTTCATTAAGATTCACATCATTTAAGGTTGTATATATTGGTATTTTATACTTTTTAGCATAACTTTGAGACAATTCACTACCTTTTGACAAAATGCCTACTATCTGAAATTTTTCATTCATATTTTCGATAGCTTTTATATAAAACTGTCCAAATCCTACACCACAAACCAATACTCTATATTTGTTTTGCATAACTTATATTTCCCCCCTTTCTTGGCTAACACAAATTTCATCTCTTATTGATTTGCCATTTAATTTAATATCTAAAATAGCTTTTCTGTATAGCAACTCTTCTAAAACATCTTTACTATCCAAAATCTCAAACGCCCACATTGTTTTATTTATGTCATCTCTATCCAACAACTCTTTTACACACATTGCTGTTAAATAACCGTTTATAAGATAAGTATCTCCACATATAACTTCTAAAAACTCCTCATATTCCCCAAACCCATAGTCTAGAATTATAGAACATTGATACTTGTATTGAAGTAAATTATCCTTAGCTTTTCTTTTACTTGATATTTGCTCATTAATGTAATCGGCAACTTGATATACTTTCTCCAAGGAATATTCTTTCTGGATTTCTGAAACACCCTGTCGTAGAATCTTATCATGCTCTGGGTTGAGATACACATTATTCCAATAAACTTCATTATTAGGAAATTTTTCAGAAACATTTAATAACTCTTTAGAAATATATTTTATACATACAGAATTCAAAGGTAAAAAATCAACATTATTTTGTTCTTTTAAATCAACTTCTCTGCTTATTTTTTTCTTTTCTCCTTTAGAGATAAAACAATTGGTCTCAATATATCCATCTAATGAACTCATTAAAACATCAATTAATGCATTTAATGTCACTTTCTCATTTCCTCCAGCATACATGTAAATACGTTTTAAGTTTTTTGAATATTTTTCATTGAGCCACTTCAAAACAATTCCAGATAATCCTGGGAAATTTCCAGTACCTATTACAGATTTTGTATTTAAAATTATTTCATCATCCAATAAATTAACGCCAAATAAATCAACATATTTTAAATCAAGTTTTTTTATTGCATGTGCAATTTTAGGGCTTGTAACATATGAAGGTCCTGTCGCATTAACTATCAAGTCGCAATCCTTACAAAAAAGGTACAACTCTTTATCATTCAAAACATCAACGGATACGTGCTCAATATATTTATCTACGAGATCTTTTTTTATATATCTATGTCCACATCTTAACCTATACCCACTTTGCTTCAACTCCTCAAATACTATATTCCCGCAAAAGCCACTAGATCCCAATATACCTATCTTTTTTTTCATTGTTTTTTATCTCCAAAAATATTTTTAAATACTTCACTTGCCATTTTCCCATTTAAACATGTTAAGTGATTCCCTTTTATTTTTTGTAGCTTTATATCCCCTAAAGTTGCATTCTTCCAAAATTTTTCATTATCAATATTATCGAGCGGTAAAAAAGTAAATTTTTCATTATCACAATATAAAACTTTTACATCTCCTACATAATTTTCAGGCTCATATAGCATAGCAGCCTCAAAACTTTGAGAGAATATGTTAAATCTTTGCTTAATATTACTTAAAGTATTTATTTCATTAAGCTTTTCGTTTTCAATGCTATTTAACATCCTATTAAAACGCTCATTTTCATCTAATGTACTAAATTCTACATAACATTCTTTCACATTCTTAAATTTATCAATAGACTCTAAAAATAAATCATCCCTTTGCATTAATTTAAGATTATAATTCTTCGATAAGTATAGTAAGCTCTTTCTCACTTCTTCGTCTGAAACTGAATGACCAGCTTTATTAATATTCGCTCCTATGAGTTGTGCAAATGCCCTTTCTAATAGAAAATTATTTAGTATCATCTTTTTGCATATCATAGTATCTATTGTGGTCACCATATTTACCTTCAAACCTTTTTCTAATAGAACTTTACCAGTTTCAATAGCTATCAACCCACCCGTACAAAATCCTATTAATTCGAATTCTTTTTCTCCCGTCTGCTCTAATAGATTTGCATACTCGTATCCTAATGTTGATATCAAGTTATCTGGAGATATTGATAAAAAACTTTTTTCATCAATATTTCCTAATCCGTATAAATTATACTTATCACAATTTTCATTTATTAATGGTATCAAGCTCGAATATGGTCCCAAGCTTCCTAAACCATCATGAAATAAAACACATGCTGAATTCGTAGTCTTTTTCTCACTCAGTAAAATTATTTTTCCTATACTCTCATTATCTTCTTTTAGTTCTTCTTGCGAGTTAAATATAAAATTACTACACATTTCTCTTAAGGAATCTGATTGAATTAAGCCCAACATTATCTGATCCCAAGGAACTTCTTTAAACTCTGCTAAGTTTTGTTTCATTTTAGAGGCAATCTGTGCTGCTATTAAAGAATCACCTCCTAATTCGAAAAAGTTGTCATTAATGCTCAAACTTTCAACTTTCAATGTTTCTTTCCATATTTGAACTAAATTTTTTTCTAAATTAGTTGCAGGTCCAACTTCCTTCTTATTTATTTCTTTTATTTTTACTCTTTTATTAATTCTTTCCTTTAAATCATCTCTTAGTTTTCTTCTATTAATACAAGCTTCCCTTGTAAGAGGGATTGAATTAATAACATTAAATGTATTAACTCTAATAGGATAAGGCAAGAGTCTTAATATATTATTTAAAATTCTTTTTTTATCTAAATCAATAATACTTTCTCTAAATTTTACAATATATAAACATTGTCCCAAAATATCTCGTTCTCTGCTATTGTCTGGAAAACACTTCACCAAATCACCATTGCAATAATTTATGATTTTATTCATGTCATTCATTGATAAAAACACTTGATCCGTATCTTCTCTAAATCCTTTTATATGGTCTAAGCCTGCATGAAACTCCATTGAAGTTAATAACGCATAACTTCCGGGTAAACCTTCAAGAATTACTAGATGTCCATTTCTAGTAAGCATTCCCTTAAATTGTTCTAATACTTCAGATTCATCATTTGCATTATGAAATACATTATTGCAAATTATTAAATCAAACTCTGAATTATTCATTCCCTGTTCAAAATAATCTTTATTTATATCGTAAATTCCAAAATCTATATTATTATACTTTATAAAATTTTTTTCTGCTTCATTAATAAATGACTGAGAAATATCAGTAAATAAATACTTTATATTATAATTTTTAATTTGCTTCATTAAATCAATAGTGGTTCCTCCAACTCCTCCCCCTACTTCTAAAATCCTGAAATCCTTGTTAGGAAAGCGTTGATTGAAATCATCTATAATATCATTAATATATTTTATCGTTGCTTTATTCATTATGTTACTTATAGGATTGTTTTTATATGCTGCTAAAGCTACATCAAAAGAACCATTTGGGAAAAATAACTCAACTGGATTTATCTTTCCTTGTAGCAATTTAATTAGATTCACTCGTGATTCATAAAAATAATTCATCATTATATCGCTGTATTTAACGTGCAAATCTATCTCTTTCCATTTTTCCCATGCCTTTCCTATATTATCTACTCTACAACTATTTAATTTGTATCCTCTGTTTGCGTTGTATTTAATAATTCCCTCGGAAATAAGTGCATTAAGCCATCTTTTCAATAATCTTTTGTATATATCAACAACCTTTGTTTCATAATATATTTCTTTAATAGAATACCACTTGTTTTTATTAACAAATACTCCTAATTTTAAAAATGTTTGAAAAATATCCTCTATAGCCGTTTCGTTTGATGCCTGCATCCACCTTAAAAAATTATCCAAGTTAAAGTCATCCACATCTTTTATGTTGAACTCCGAAAATTTAATATTTCTGGTATCTTTGGTTGCTTCAGAAAAATTTGGTTGGACAAACACATCTACGCTACAATCATTTTTATTGGGGACAATTGCAGACTTATGAATATCTTTTAAAGAATTAATTTTACTTTCAATTTCATAAACATTAATATCGTTACCCTCTAATTTTACATCACCAGTACTATCATGGGTTACTATTATACTATCTGATGTATACATTCCTCTAAATTTTGTTTTCGCAAGAACATTTTTTTGATCAGTACTGTTATATATGTCACTACTTGACTCATCGTTCGATTTTTTGTTGACGAATATATCACCTACAACCCATTCTGGGCACATAGACAAATGCTGATCCAAAATAGAAACTTCACCGCTCGATAGATTCTTGTTAAATGAAAGCAAATTATCTTCATGATCCATCTTTACATACTCTTTACATAAAATCATATACTGCTCATTATCTTGAATTGTAAAATCATCAATCATAAATATAATTCTAAAACTTTCTAATAACTCTGGAAATTGATTTATTAAGCTCATAGAGTCAATAGCAGTTATAACAATTAAAGTTTTAGAAATTATTGATTTTATTTTTGATTTACGAATATGATTTTTACATAACACTTCAAGTTGATGCATATTGACCTGTATGAATTCTGAGTCCATTATCATTTTATTATATTTTTGTTGTGAAATATTTTTGCACAGGTTTAATGTTGATTGAGATAATAAGCATATTAATAAATTCGTAATTAAAACACGGCTATTGTTATTTTCACAAACTAGTAATTCATCAGCTTTTCTTACTTTCAATAAATCAATTTGTTTTCTGACAAAAGAAAATATGTTTTTAACCTTGATAGGATAAAATCTCATTTCACCTAATTGATCCATCTCCTTTGAAATGAGTGTAGCCTTTGCTATATCAGTTATTTCAAATTTATCTGGTTTTTCATCATCAAAATCTTCTATCTGTTCCAAAGAAATAATTTTTAAATTTTTATAAATCTCTCCATCTAAGCAAAAATCGTCAATATCATTAATTAGAGCAAATTTAATATCATACTTCTTGTTTAGCGACTCTATTTCTAATAAATCTTCCGTTTCATCAATAGGTAATGCTCCCCCTCCTATTGATAATATTGCTAAGATAGCTCCGACTTTTAAAAAAGCATCCGGTGAATTAATTAAAACAGTATCTCCAGCTTTGCATTTATTTATAATTAATAAATCTCTAATATTTCTTACTAGCAAACCTAATTTTTTATACGTATATTTTTGATCATAATTATTCAATATTATTTTAGAAGCCATTTCTTCTAGATATAGATTTCCAATAAAAGATTCAAAATTCATATTGTCATTAAACTCCGATGACAATATATGACTCTGGCCAAATGTTCTTAACACTTCTTTATCTTTGCTAGAGTTTTCTTTACGTCTATTTAGTATAATATCAGAGAATCTTGTAAAAGCTGATTCAATCATACCTTTAGGGAATATATTATCTCTTACATCCCATGTAATCAATATTCCACCCTTGTCTCTCATTACCTGACAATCAAGTATTACTTGTGGGGTCTGTGTTATTTTATAAACCAATTCCCCAAAATTACTTATACTGTTACTTTTAATGTTCTCTTGAATGCCTAAAGCACTTGTAAAAACATATGGATATATTATATTCTGTTTTCTTGATTTTGATACTTCTCTAAGAACTTCAATACCTGAAAAACTTCTATTATCAATATCCTTCCAAAGTTGAAGCTGGATATTTTGTGCATTTTCCACAAATTCATTTTCGTTTAAATTGCTTATTTCTAGTAAATTGATATCAGTAAAATCCCCTACAATAGAACTAATATTAGGATGAATATCATCTCTCTCCGAAATTGTGACATTTATACAAAATCTTTTTTCGCTAGACCAACGGCTTAATACTTCTGCATATGCTGTTAATATAAACGCTGTTAGGGTTATTTTGTTTCTGCTACAAATATCTTGTATTTCTAATTCTCTCTTTTCAGTTATACGAAGATTAAATTGTTTTATTGATACATTTCCTTCACTTGATTTGGTTGTTAATGTTGGTCCTTCAGGTAAATCTTCAATTTTTTTCAACCAATAATCTTTCGCTTTATTATAGTTGATTCGATATTCACTTGTTTTTTTTGAAGTTTTCATCGAATACTATAATATCTCTAAATGTTATTCCTTTGTTTTCTAACTTAATATCTTCAAAATATGAGTCCTCAAGATCTCTAATTATAACTCCAATGCTTGTAAAGTCTGCAATCAACATATCCAAAGACAAATGAATTATACTGTAATCATCAAATGATGTTATTTCTATGTCATATAGTGGCCATTTCCCTAACTCATAAGTCTTTGAAGATAATCTCTTTCTAACATTTTCCAAATGTTCGTCATTAAAATGGTATTTTGAACACCTTTTAGTATATCTTATATCTGGAATATTATAATCCTTTAAGATTTTTTGTTTTCCATCATTGTAAATTACAGCATGTAACATTTCATTTGCTATTATTACATCAGTCCAGGATTTCTTAAATTTAGCTATATCAATTACAGGATATTTTATTTCACAATAAATTTTACAGTTTGTTTGTCCATATTTATATAGCTCCCCTTTACCTACTGTATAAGCTAATTGCATATTTGTTAAATCAAATTCTTCATTTAAATTTTCCTTGTCAATTATTACAGGAGAGCAACTTTTTGCAAGAAAATCTATTAACTCATCTCTTATCTTAGAAAGTTCCTCTTGAATTGCTTTATTCATAACACCTTTTGGGGAATTATAGCATAGTTTTCCATTTTCTAAAAATAACCTTATGCCTTGCTTCTGATATTTTAGAATAGTTTTTTCTATCGACATATGCCCTCCTATATAAAACCTATTTCATTATCATTGTTATTGTTTTTATTCCTGTTATTTATTTCCTTAAAGACAGCATTAGAAAAATCTTGGAGCATAGGATTTTCTAATATTACAACCATAGATAAATTAATATTAAATGTTTCGTTTACTAAGTTTGTTAATTGCACAGCATTAAGCGAGTTGCCACCAGATTTGAAAAAATCATCTACCAACTCTAGTTTCTCTACTTTTAATACATTTTCTACAATCCTGACTATCTCATTTTCAAATGTTTGTATACTCTCTTCTGACTCACTATTGAGGTTTTTATCATTCCTGTTGTTTGAAATTGATTTTTTAATAAGGTCTTTTTTCTCAATATGGTTTATTGTCAAATCCATTTCTGTGTCATCATTTGAAATTCTTATTAATTCATCCACTTTTTTGTTGCTTGATTCTAAAAAATCATTTATTAATTCTACATATGCGTTGAAACATATATCTATCTCCTCATTTATGAATAAATTAGTTACATAATCCCATGTCAATATAAGGTCTTCATCTAATTCTATTACTTGATGATCTAACCATACTTGAGGCGTTTGGCTTATAGAGTAATTTAACTCACCGAGAAAATCTACATTTCTATTTCCTTTCATTCCTAAGCCACTTGTAAATATAATTGGAGCAATCATATCTGTATGTTTCTTCTCTCTTAAATCTCTTAAAAACTCTATTGAACTATATGATGAATGCATCATATCAGAAAGGAGTTGTTCCTGAATTTCCTTTGCATTTTCCAAAATAGTTTTGCTTTTATCAAGTTTTATTTCCAATAAACATAACTGAGTAAAGTCTCCCATAACTTTATGAATTTCAGGATGAATATCTTCCTTTATAAATTGTGTCACATTAACTACAAAATTATTGCTGTTACTATATTTGCATAATATTGTAGAAAATAATGATAAAAGTATAGTTGTTGGTGTTACCTCTACTTCAGTCGCTAATCTTTTAATTTCTATCCAATCGTCTCTCTTTATTCTAGCTTCTTTTCTTTTAAATCTTTGTTCAGAGTTATTTCCATCATTTTTCATAATGGATAATCTTGGCATGATAGGAAATGAGTCCAACCTGTTTATCCAATAATCTTTATCTCGTTCATAATGAAATCTGTCTTCTTGTTTTTTATATAAAACATAGTCTCGAAATGTTGGTTCAATAGTTTCCGAACTAAAATCTCCATCATATTTAAGCTTTATTTCTTTTAAAAACTCAAACATGCTCCAACCATCAAGTATTGCATTATCAATTCCTATAAATATTCGAAATAGAGTTTTAGTAATTTTAGTTACTTTAAAATCAAATGTAGGAAAATTACTCAAATCTATAATTCTATGCGAAAGTGATTCTCTCATTTGCAATAAAATATTTTCTTTAGCATCATCATCCAAAGTGCTTAAATCATTTATATTTAATAAATAGTATGGAACTTCTTTCAGAATTACTTGTTCTCCTGAATTTAATATTATTGTTCTTAAAGCAGGATTATATTCAATGATGTCATTTAACGCTTTCTGTAGTTTATTGACATTTATATCCATACTATCGAATTCAAAATAACAATGTGTTGATACATTCCCTAAGTTATACGCCCCCTGTCTACCTATCCAATAAGCCATTTGTACATCAGTAAGTGGAAATGGCTCATATATGTTTTCTTTATCTGGCACTAAAGTTCGTATTTTGCTTCTATTGATAAACATTTTGTTTTTATCTATAAAATCCGACAAAGAAGCTACAGAGGCACTCTGAAAAATGTCTTTTATCGAAATTTCTATCCCCATTTTATTTTTGACTTTCCCGATAATGGATGCTGCTGTTAATGAGTCCCCTCCAACGATAAAATAATTATCATTAACTCCAATATTTTCATTGCATAAACATTCTTTCCAGATATTCAATAATATTTTTTCTGTATCTGATATGTCATTTGTTATTTCTTCTGAAATAACTCTAGAATGCTTGACATCCTTCAGTAAATCTTTTTTAAGCTTCTTTCTATCTGCTTTTCCATTCTTATTCAGTGGGATTTCATCCACATGATAAAAATAAGTTGGAATCATATAATTTGGAACTATTCCCAACAAATAGTCTTTTAGATCTTCAAATGAGATTTTATTACTTTTTAGTTTTTCGATAAAAAAAGTATTGAAATTAGCCTTGGATGACTCATTGACATTGCTTTCATAAAGAATTCTACTAATATCTGTTTTTAAATTAATGTCGTTATTAATTCCTATGTTTTCTGGATTCAATATATCAGCTGTAATCAGAGAAAGTAAATTTAATTTATTAATTTCATTTCCTACAAGTAACCCATTTGGTTTCAATTTCTTTATTAGCTTCTTTAATGTCTCTCTTGAATCTCCACTCCTGTGAATTGAATTTAATGCTATTACCACATCAAAATAATCCTCTTCCAATCCATCATTTATTTCTTGATTAATAATAGAATATCTAAATTTACTATTTTCATTAATATCAGATAAGTCTTCTTTTAAAAACACAGAATTGTCTGCATAAACATATTCCTCAACATAATCTTTGTATTTATTAAATAATCTATTTGTCATTTGACTGTTTCTAGTTGAATATTCTATGATTCTTAATTTTCTGTCTGTATTCTTATCTATATAATTATTTAGAGAGTTTACTATACTATCTATAGATTCTTTATAATCTTCTATGGCTTCAGCAAGTCTTACTAAATTAAATTTTTTATCTTCTCTGTAGAAAACTTCTAAAGGATCTCTCCCTGTTTTTAAAATATCTATAAGCTCTGGTGTAATTTCTTTTGTGAATCTTTCAATTTCCTGTACTGATTCCACGTCTATTTTTATTTTAGAAATAGAGCTATCTTCTTTAAATCTTCCATCAACCTTTTTTAAAAGCTTAAAGTTTACTAGTGTATCAATCCATTTGTCCACTATTATTCTATTTGAACTTGACAAGTTTATATCTTTATATATTTCATTTAAAGAGTAACTTTTACTAGTAAAGTCAATCTTTAACCCATTAAATACATTTAAAATGGTTTTCAAAACTAGTTTGTCAATTTCTTTGTTTTGGTATATAGTTTCATCATTTGATGAAGGTATTTTAGGTTTTACCAAAAAAGAAGTATTAAAACCTTGATTTTTTGGCATGTTGTTAACTTCATATGAATTAACATCACTTTTAATAAAGGCTACTAACTTCTTGCTTCCTCCTCTTTCCATTAAATCAACAATTACATTTTCTACCCCAGCATACTTTGCTATAGCTTTCTCAATTTCACCAATTTCAATTCGATGTCCCTTAACTTTAACTTGAGTGTCTTTTCTACCAAGAAATTCTATGGTACCATCGTTCCATATTCTTCCGTTATCCCCTGTTCTGTACCACCTTATATCATCTTCTACAATGAATTTATTATCGGTTAATTCAGTATCTCCTCTGTACCCTTCAGCAACACCTACTCCTCCGATTAATAACTCGCCTTTAACATAATTAGGACAAGTTCTGCCAAAGTCATCTACCACCTTATATACTTGATTCTCTAGAGGCTTTCCATACGGTATCGAAACCCAATTGTTCGGAATTTCTTTAGGTACATTTAGATAGTTTGACCATATAGATGCTTCCGTAGCCCCACCCATGGCTACAACAACAGAGTCATTGCTCATATTATAAAATCTTCCGGGTAGATTTAAAGCAATCCAATCTCCTGATAACATAACAACTCTAAAAGGTAATTTTCTCTTTTTTCCTTCAGCCATTGTAACTAACATGTCAAATAATATTGGAACTGAATCCCAAATAGTAACATTATATCTATCAATTAATTCAAGCCATTCATCTGAATTCCTATAATTGTCTTCACTTGTGGTAATAAATGTACCACCAGCATGTAAAAGTCCAAATATATCAAACACAGAAAGGTCAAAATCTATAGAAGACACCATTAAGACAGTATCATTAGTGTTAATGTTATATTTCTTATTCAGGTCTATACAGGTGTTGATAGCACTAGTGTGCATTATTTCAACGCCTTTTGGCACTCCTGTTGTCCCTGATGTCATAATAATGTACGCACTGTCATATGGACTAACTTGAACAGGACTTTCTAATTTCTTATCGCTATTCATACCTTTATCTAAATCAATAATCTTAACTTCTTCGTTATTCAAAGAACAACTAATTATTGTTTCTTCATCACTTATTATGTGATTTATACCAATTTGATCATATATTTTACTTCTTCTTTCATTAGGCTGTGTAATTCCTATAGGTACATATGCTGCGCCGCTAAATAAAATTCCAAAAATAGCAAAAATTTGTCTGCATCCTCTTGGAAGTGTTATTCCTATATAATCACCCTTTTTTATGCCTTCTGATTGTAAATAAAAAGCAATTTTTAAAGCATTATCATAAAGTTCTCCATAACTTATCTCTTCACCTGTAGAAGAGTCTATAATTGCCACTTTACTTGGATTTAATATAACATTTTTAATAAATCCATCATAAATTCTTTCATCTGGATATTTTAGTGGAATAATAGCTTCAATTTCTTGCCTTCTAATTTCCTTTTGCCTTTGAGATAAAACATCTGTTTTCTTATCCCAATTTTCTTTTTTAGTTAAAGAAATAAGGAGTTCATAAAAAGCATCAAACATATCATTTAATAATTCTTCTGGGTAAAGTTCTTCCACAGCATCCCAACATAAAATTAACTTTTCATCTGTTACATAAGTCTGAAAATCCAACCAAACACCTGGTGTTTGAGAAATCATATATGAAATTCCCCCAAGTGCTTCTCTTGACTTTTGCGTTTCTAAAGGATAATCAATATTACAAGCAAACACAATAGGAGCCACGTTATTATTGTTACCTATTTCTTTATACATGTCTCTTTGAACTTGGACACCAGAATATGAGCTATGCGAAACATTTTCTAAAAATACTTCACTAACCCTCTCTATAGTTTGTATCAATGTTTCCCCTAGTCTTCTCACATAATCTACCAATAATAAGTTAGTAAAATCTGCAATCATATTACTTAAATTACTGTTTTCAGTATCCCTATTAAATAAAGGCATATTTATTAAAAACTTTTCTTGATTAGTCCATCGTTCTATTACAAGACCATAGCAGGCCAATAAAACCATTGATGGTGTTACTTTATGCAAAGAGGCTAGTCTTTTTATTTCACTCCAACTTTCTTCATCTACCACTTTCTTTCTTCTAATAAACTTAGTTTCTTTAACCATTTCAGGCCTAATTTTTAGTGGTAAATTAGGTGCTTCCATAGGAAAGTCATTTTCAATTTTTGTCTTCCAAAAGTCCTTATCCTCTTCTAATTGTAATTGATTGTCTTTATTATCTCCAATATAATCTTTGAAGGTATAGTCTATAGAATGTTTTTCACCTTCTCCTACATAATTTCTTGTTAATTCTTTAATCATAATGCTTAGACTCATAACATCCGCAACCAACAAATCAATATCTAAAAAGATTTTTGTCTTTCCCTCAGGTAATAAAGCAATTCCAAGACCTGCTACTTCACCTTTTTCGACCTTTAATTTCCTATGAGATATTTTTTCTCTAATTTCATTTAAAGAATCCTTAATTTCTTTATTATCTAGATTCTCTAAGTTGTATACACTAATTTCGTCTGTGTAAGGAGACTCCATGATTTCCTGAGTGCCATCACTGTTAAATTTTGCTCTCAACATTGGATGATCTTTTTGTAATTTTATCCACGCTTCATTTAATTTTTTAACATTTATATCTTTACCATCAATTTCTAGATAGGCATGACACCCTACGCCTCCCAAAACCTGATCATCTTCTCTACCAACCCAGTAAGCATATTGCACATCTGTTAACGGAAATTTAATACCAACATATTCTTTGTTCTTAACTATTTCTGCTTCTTTTGATATAAATTTATCGTTAATTTTTGCACTCTTAATTAACATTTCCCATTCATTAAAAGTTGGTTTTTCCATTAATTTAGAGAATGATATCCTAATACCTGATTTTCTTAACTTATTAGATATTTTCATTATCATAATAGAACTTAATCCTCTTTCTATTAGATTATCGCCCTTCTCAAAATCATCGTTAATTTCCATGCGAATATGTTCTTTAATGGACTGTATCACTTTGTTTTTTATATCATTTATCTCCATTGCTAATTCCTCCTATAAGGCAGATTTTCTAAGTGTTTCTTTACTTATCTTACCAACGCTTGTCAATGGCCAAGCATCAACCTTTTTAACTAAATCTGGTAATTTGAAATGGGCTACTCCATGCTCTTTTAGAAATGTTCTGATTTCATTTAGAGTAATCTCGTTATCTCCTGAAAGGACAAAAACTCCTATTTTTTCTCCTAAAATTTGATCTGGAATTCCTACAACTTGTACTTCTACAATTTTATTGTGAGTTAATAGAATTTCTTCTAGCTCTGTAGGGGTTATTTTTTCTCCAGCTCTATTGATCATTTCTTTTAGCCTTCCTACAATTTGAAAATTACCATCTTTAAGCTTTCTAGCTTTATCACCTGTTTTGAAGTAACAATCTTCAGTTATACAGTTCTTATTAATTTCATCTAAATTATAATAACCATAAATTGTATATGGGCCTCTAACTATAAGTTCTCCATACTCCTCTACAGGTAATTCTTTCCCTTCTTCATCAACAATCAATACCTCATCATATTCACTTATTGGTTTACCTTGTGTATTGTATATAGTTTCACTATCATCATCTAAACTTGTAGTTGATATTAAACCTTCAGCAATTCCAAAAATTTGCTGAAGCTTACAAGAAAAACCTCTCTCGATTTTCTTGGCTGTAATTTGGTCTAAAACAGAACCACCAATCTGAATCAATTTTAAAGAGGATATATCATATTCATCCATTTCTAAAAACTCTATACACATATTAGCCATGGCAGGAACTAATCCAGTAATTGTAACTCTCTCTTCTTCAATTAACGGTATTATCTCATCAGGGCTTGTAGTAGGGCAAATCACTATTTTCCCTCCATAAAACAATGTTCCCATTATTCCAGGGCATCCTAAAGGAAAGTTATGAGACATCGGTAAAGCAGCTAAATATACACTTTCTTCAGTTAACCCACACCTTCGTCCCGAATACTCTGCTACATATAAGTAATCACAGTGTCTCCTTGGGATTAATTTCGGTATTCCTGTTGTTCCTCCAGATAACAATAGTAAACCTATGTCTTTATAATCAACATTCACATTTTCTTCAATAGGCGTATTTGCTTTGATTTCTGTTAGAGATCTGAACTCTTCATTATCTCCCTGAATAAAAACTTTTATATCTGTTCTATTTTCTTTAATAACTTCTCTAATCATTTCCGTATAAGAAAATCCTAAATACCTATCTTGTGCGATATATGCCTTTGCTTCTGATAATTCAATTATTCCACTAATCTCCGTCTTTCTATGAGCTGGTAAAGACATAATTGGAATTACTCCTATTTTAAAAAGAGCAAAAGCCACAAAAATCAATTCAGCACTGTTTGGTAGTTGTAATACAACTTTATCACCCTTTTTAAAGCCTTCTTTTAAAAATCCCTTTGCATATCTATTAGAGATACTTTCAATCTCTTTATAAGAATACTCGTTTCCATTTTCATTGATGGCTATTTTTTCACTATATTTATTGGAAACTTTAGTTAAAAAATCACCTAGAGATAAATGATTCCAAACCTCTTTGTCATAGAAGTCTTCTAATTTTTCTTTAATTTTTATATTCATTTTTCCTCCGTTGTGCAAATTGCCCCTATATACCCTGAATTATCTCTAATCATTCTAAGTTGTTTATTGTAGCCTTTACTATCTCTTAACTCAGCCCAATTCTTGCTAATATTTATAACTTCTATCTCCTTAGTATCTCTGATTAGACCAATACCATCACATTTTAAGTAAGCTTCCTTAATCGTCCATAATTCATAAAATTTGCAGAAATCCTTATCTATATATTCAATTTCTGAATCTGTAAAACAATTATTTACTATATCTTTGTACTCAAATCTCTTATTTATCCATTCTATATCTACGCCTATTTCTTCTTGAGAGAATCCAACTATTACAAGACCATCTGTATGGGAAATGTTGAACTTTATTCCTTTATTGTTTTTAACAAATGGTTTTTTGTACTTTCCATTTAATACCTCTATTTTTTCAACATCTTTTCTTAATATAAAGGAAAAAACTTTATTTACTACGCTTCGAGATACAATATAATTTATCCTTGCTACCTCTGATTTAAATCCTTGAGCATGTTTAATTTCTTCCTTTTTTAAAAATTTTTCTGTATAATATTTATCCTTAAATTCAGATGTGTTAATTGTTAATAAAGCTACTTCATTATCAAAAAACCTATCAACAATACAGTCGATTTCATCAAATTTAAACACTTGTAAAATTTTTGTATCCATTCTAATCGTTGATATATTTTCTCAATTCTTTAATTACATCTTCTTCAGAAGTGTTTATAAACATATGTTCTCCTTCGATGTACTCATATGTGAAATTCTTTGTCGTATATTCACTCCACTTAGTCATTTCTTCTAAACTCATTTCCTTATCAATTGTTCCCATCAAGCCTAGTATATCACTATCAACTTTTTTATATTCTTCATCTTGATAGTCCTCATCTATGATAAAATCTGCTCTTAAAGTAGGTAAAAAGATACTAATTAAATCCTTGTTATCTAATATTTCATCAGGAGTTCCACCATATCTTCTCAATCCTTCTATAAATCCATCATCATCTAAATGGTAGATAGGATTTGGCTCTTTATAGCATGGCGCCCTCCCCGCTGAAATAATTAAGCCTTCAGGGTTTGGAAGCCCACTCTCTTTTATTTTCAATGCTAATTCATAAACTATCTTAGTCCCCATGCTGTGTCCAAATAAATAATATGGTGATGTAAAGTCAAAAACTGTTTTCATAGCTTTAAATAGTTCTTCAACTAATTCTCTGATATCCTTAATAGCTTTTTCAGAAAACCTATTTTCTCTACCTGGATATTGAGCAAAATACACACCGCTATTTTTAAAATGTCTTCCCCAATTTTTAAAAGAAGAAGCTCCTCCTCCAGCATAGGGAAATATAAAAATGGTATTCCTACTCTCTTGTATTCCTATTTCATTGCCATGTACAAACCACTTACTCAAATTATTACCTCCTGAAAAATATTAAATATTAGCATTTGTTAGTTTAAGCTAACTTAATAATAGCATATATTGATAGTATTTTTCAATATCTATTGATATTTTTTATAAAAATATATTTTACTATTTACAAAATCTAATTATAGTTTTCAAACTAGATATATCTATTGTTTGTTTTCCATCGCTCCAAGCATTTTCTGGATTTAAGTGAGATTCTATTATGATTCCGTCAGCACCTGCTGAAATTGAAGCTTTAGATAAGGGGCCTATTAGTTCCCTCTTTCCTGTTGCATGACTTGGATCTGCGATTATTGGTAAATGTGTAATATTTTTCAAGAAAGATATGGCAGCTATATCCATTGTGTTTCTTGTATAATTTTCGTAAGTCCTAATTCCTCTCTCACATAAAATAACTTTTCCATTGCCACCAAGCATAATATACTCAGCACTTAATAAAAATTCTTTTATCGTTGCACTTAATCCTCTTTTAAGTAAAATAGGCTTATCTAGCTTCCCTAATTCTTTTAATAGAGAGTAATTGTACATATTCCTAGCACCTACTTGTAAAATATCAACCTTATCTATCATATAGTCCAGTTCTCTGATATCCATTATTTCCGTTACTACAGGTATCTCAAGCTCTTTACCAATCTTATTAAGAATGTCTATTCCCTTTCTACCTAAGCCCTGAAATTCATAAGGAGATGTTCTTGGTTTAAACGCTCCTCCTCTTAATATATCTGCTCCTGCTTTTTTTATACCTATTGCTATATTTCTTACAATTTCTTCTGACTCAACAGAACAAGGTCCTGAAATAACAACAGGTTCTTCTCCTCCAATTTCGATCCCTTTTACATCAATTATGGTTTTCTCTTTATATCTTTTTGTTACTAAATATCCATTCTCAATAGAAATATCTTTTGTATTTAGAAAAGCTTCTTCCTCATTTTCTATCTTTGAACATAAAGTATTATCAAAAACATTGATGATATAATAATCTTTAATATCATAATCTTGAAATAGAATATCTTCTTTTTTTAAGTATTCCACACATGCTTTAAAGTCTTTTTTTCCCTTCAGAATGTATTGCATTTTATCACCCCTTTTCTACTTTTTAATTAGGGATTCAATGGCTTGTAAATAACCTTCAAACCCCTTACCGTAGATTGTCATCTCAGCATGTTCTGAAATAAATGACTTTTTCCTATAATCCTCTCTATCCATTATGTCTGTTAAATGAACTTCTACCGTTCTTATTCCTACAGCTTTTAAGGCATCTAAAATAGCTATGCTGGTATGAGTATAGGCGCCTGGATTAATCACTATTCCATAATATCTACCATAAGATTTTTGAATTATGTCTATTATCTCTCCTTCATGATTAGATTGGAAAGTATCCACTTCAATATTTATCTTATTTGCATATTCTTTGATCTCCCTACACAAATCCTCATATGTTTTTACTCCATAGATTTCCGGCTCTCTAATTCCCAACATATTAAGGTTTGGACCATTAATAACTAAAATTTTTTTCATAAACTTTTACTATCTCCTCTACTGTTTCTAGAAGACTTTTATTATTTTTAACCCTATAATCTGAAAGTTTTTTATAAATAGGATTTCTTTTCTCATAGATATTATTCAATCTATCTATTCCTCCTTGCGAAAGAGGACGTCCCTTGGTGTCAAGTTGATCTAAATCTCTCTCTATATAAATAACTTGTGAATTGTATTTTAGATATCTCCAGTTTTCTCTATCCTCAATGACCCCTCCACCAGTAGAAAACACTTTTGAAAAAGATAATAGCTCTTCCCTTACTACTTCCTTTTCAAGTTCTCGAAAAAAACGTATCCCATTTTTTTCAATTATTTTTTGAATAGTCATTTTATGAAGATTTTCAATACAATTGTCAATATCAACGAATTCCCTGTTGATTCTATGTGCTAACTCTCTTCCTATTACAGTTTTTCCACTACCTGGCATGCCAATCAATACGATATTTAATAATCTTTTTCTTATCTTTCTTTCTACCTCATCTATTAAGCTATCATCTATTTTCTTACTCAAGAATATTTCCGCAGCTTTTTTCCCTTGAGCAACTAGCATTGAAAGACCTGAGTTTGCCTTACACCCTAGTTCATTTGCTTCTATCATCAGCCTCGTGTTTAAAGGATTATAATTTAAATCAATGACATGCTTTAATTTAATCAGTTTTTTTATTTCTACAGGAAAGCTTTCATCAACAAGTGGATAAACTCCTATTGGTGTACAATTTATAAGTATCTCTGTGTCTTTAATAAGTTCTTCAATATTATGGTTTTTTATATCTTCTCTAGAAATTATTTTTATTGATTGACATTCTAAATCTTCTAGGACTACCTTACTCATCCTTGCTGTAGCTCCTGATCCAATGATAGAAAACGGACTTTCTTTCTTTATGGATTTTATCTTCTTAATCATGTGTAAAAAACCATAATAATCTGTATTATATCCATACAAACTGCCATTTTTATTTACTATCGTATTTACACAACCTGTCTTTCTTGCACTTTCATCTAACTTATCACAATATTCTTTTGCCATTATCTTATATGGATTTGTAATGTTTAAGCCTTTAAATTTCTTTCCACTTAAAATTAATCTTATATCTTCTTCACTACATTCTACTAATTCATATTCATAGTCCCCAAAATACTTGTGTATCATTGGAGAAAAACTATAAATTAGTTTTTTCCCTAGTAATCCATATTCCATACTTGCTCCTCTAACTTGCTATCTATAATAAATAGTCTAATACTACTAAAGACACTATCGCCTCAACTACTACAACACCTCTTATTGCTATACAAGGATCATGCCTTCCTTTTATTTTTATCCTAGTATTGCTCATTGTTTGTATATTCACTGTTTCTTGTTCCTTCCCAATAGATGGAGTTGGTTTAAAGGCTACCTTTAAATTTATAGGCATTCCACTGCTTATTCCACCAATTATTCCACCAGCATGGTTAGTCTTGGTCTTTATTTCTTTTCTTTCATCAATATAGAAGTTATCATTGTTCTCTGAACCTAATTTCAAAGCACCCTCAAATCCAGATCCGAATTCTATTCCTTTAACTCCCGGTATGGCAAAAGACATCTTAGCAATATTATTTTCTAAACCATCAAATACAGGGTTTCCTACCCCAGGTGGTAAGCCAAATACAGAACACTCTACTATACCTCCTGTAGAATCCTTTTCTTTTACTAACTCCTGTAGGACCTTATCAATTTTTTCCATATTTTCCTCATTAATTATGGAATATCTATTATTCTCAGACTTCTCTACAGCCTTCTGTATGTTTTCTATATCATTATGTCTTGTGTCTTGAATTTCTCTAATTCTATCTAGGTGAGCAGATACGAGAATATTCTTGCTTTCAAGGATTTGCTTAGCGATACCTCCAAAAGCAGTTAAAATTGCTGTTAGCCTTGCCGAGAAATGCCCACCACCAATTAAATCTATATGCTCTCCAAATTTTTTCTTAGCTGAAAAATCAATATGTGAAGGTCTTGGAGTATAGGCTAAGGTTTTATAATCCTCCGGTCTAATATTATTATTCTCAATAATAACTGCCAGTGGATCTCCCATAATAATAAAATCCTTTATCCCTGATAAAAATTTTATTTCATCTCTTTCTTTTCTTTGAGTTACATATTTCCCAGAACCTGGTTTTCTTCTTGCCATAAATTTGTCTAGTTTTTCCATATCAACTTTTTGTCCATGGGGTAATCCATCTATTACTCCCCCAATAGCCAAACCGTGAGATTCTCCAAAAAGGCTTATTTTTATGTTTTCTCCTATACTAACTGATGACATCAAAGATCCCTCCTACTTTTTTAAAGTCCTCAAAAAAATTAGGATATGATTTTTTTACCGCTCCTGCATTTACTATCGAAACAGGTTCTTTACATCTAATAGATGCCATGGTTACTGACATAACAATTCTATGGTCATTAAAAGAATTCACAATTCCACCATCTAAAATTTCCTTCCCTTGAATAATCAGTCCATCCTCTCTTTTTTTTACGTCTGCCCCTAAACTTTTTAACATCTGAAATGTACTTTCTATTCGATTGCTTTCTTTAAGTTTTAGTCTTTCTCCACCTTTTAAAATACTTTGTCCTTTTGATAATGCAGCCACTACTGATAAAATTGGAAATAAATCAGGTGTTTCGGAAAAATCTACTTCAAAGGAGTTTAAATGGCTTCTATTAGAACTTATAAAATCATCAGAACAGGTGAGAATTGCTCCAGCCTTTTTAAGAATTTGAACAATCTTTTTATCCCCTTGACTAGATTCTAAATTTAAACCAGACATCTTTATTGAGTCTCCTAAACAACCTCCTACAAGAAAGAATGCTGCATTAGACCAATCCCCTTCGATTTGATATTCTTTAGGTGGGAGTATCTTGTCTCTCCCCCCATATATTTCAAATACACCCTCTTCTAACTCATTAACTATTATTCCAAAATCTCTTAATACTCTTATTGTTATATTTACATAAGCCCTAGATTCTAATTTATTAGTAAGATATATTGAACTTCTTTGATCTAGTAGTGAAGAAAGCAAAAGCAAGCCACTGACATATTGAGAACTAATATCACCACTAATTTTAAAAAAATCAGTGGTCACATTTCCTGAGATGTTAATTGGAAATCCCTTTTCCTTGAAATATAACCCTGATTCTTCTAACGTTTCGATTAATTCTCTAATTGGTCTTTTTCTAAGACCCTCAGAACAATCTACTGTTGCCTCTTTTGAAAATGTACTTACAAGTGGTAAAAGTAATCTAAGTGTTGTTCCACTCTCTTTACAGTGTAATTCAACTTTAGATTTCTTTATGTTTCCAAGGCTTGTAATTCTAATTGAATCTCCTTCCACCTTAGTTTTAGCTCCTAATTTTTCAATACAAGTAAGTGTAGCTTCTATATCTTCTGATATTGTATTTACCTGTTCTAATATGATTTCTCTGTCTTTTGCTATTCCACTTAATATAATTGCTCGATGTAACAGCGACTTTGATGGTATCGACTTCATCTTTCCCTTAATTTCATTCGGCTTAATTTTTACATTCATTCGACAACCACCTTTCATAAGCAATGTTTTAACACTTCTAATAGGTTAGACTTATCTACAATATCAATTCTGCAATCACCTATTAATTTTGGATATATAATATTTATCTTGTCTCCATTGCTTTTCTTGTCTTTTAAAATTTCGCTGTAAAGTTCCTCTGCACTATAACTACAATGTGTTGGTAGATGATATTTTCTAAGTATTTCTTCTACTCTTTTATAGGTTCTCTCATCTGTTTTTCCCATATTGTAATATCCTCTAGTTATCATTGCCATTCCAATTGCAACACCATAGCCATGTGGTAAGGTATAGTCGCTTAGTTTTTCTAAGGCATGACCTATTGTATGACCAAAATTTAAAAGTTGTCTTTCTTTTGTTTCTTTTAAATCCCTCTCGACAATTTCCTTTTTAATTTCAATGCTTCTTTTTACAATCTTCTTTATTATTTCTTCATTGTTTAAATCGCTTTCTATAATTAATTCGAATAGTTTTCTATCTTTTATAATCGAAGCTTTAATCGTTTCAGACAGTCCATTTAGAAATTCTTTTTGAGGAAGGTTTTTTAAGTAAGTAAAATCTATAAACACAGCTCTAGGATTATAAAAACTTCCGATTAAATTTTTCCCGTCTTCTGTATTGATTGCCGTTTTTGATCCAATGGATGAATCAACCATAGCTAAAAGACTAGTAGGTATTTGAATATAATCTATGCCCCTCATATAAGTAGAGGCCACAAATCCAGCTAAATCACCAACTACCCCACCACCTAATGCAATAATTAAATCATGCCTATCCGCTTTTATTGAGGTCAAATATCTTATTATTTTATAGTATGTTTCTATATTTTTGGACTTTTCCCCCTGCTTCTATAACATACTTATAAAGCTTATAATTTTTTAAATTAAAATTGTTGCCTATAAAATGGTCCACATTGCTATCTGTTATTACTATAATGTTCTTGTACTGTTTTTTGCTTGAAATAAATTCATTTAAGTTTTTTAAAGCTACGCAATCTAAATATATTTTGTATTTAGATTGCGTAGTGTTAATAAATATATCCATCTCTTAATCTTCTATATAAACTAACTTGTCTAAAATGCTTCCTGCTTTTTCTTTAGTTTCTTCTAATTCTCTTTCTGCTTTTGATAATTTTACAATTCCAGCACCTACTCGAATCCATGTTTCTTTGTCTGTTTGAAATGCAGTTCTTAAAGCTAATGCCACATCCATTGTTCCATTTTGATCATAAGTTAGTACGCCTCCGCTATATAATCCTCTTTCGTCTTTTTCTAACCTATCTATAGCATCTATACACTCTGCTTTGGGTATTCCAGATGCGGTAACTGCCGGGAAAAGAGCAGTAAATGCATGCCATTCATTGAATTCTTCTTTAAGCGTCCCTTTCAACCTTGATGCTAGATGCTGAACTGAACCCCTCTCCAAAACCTCCATGAATTTAACTACCGATATACTATCCTTTATACAAACTTTTTCTAATTCTTCAAAAGCTAACTTAACAGAAACAGCATGTTCAGCAATCTCTTTAGGATCTTTTAATAATTCACACTTTAATTCCTTATTCTTTATAGGATCATCTGTTAATGCTCTGGTTCCAGCTAGAGGAAATGTGTATACTTTTTTTTCTTCATCCACCTCGACAACTGTTTCTGGACTAAAACCTATAACTTCAACATCACCAATTTTCAGACAATATGAACGTGCAGGGGTATTGTATTTTCTCCCTAATAAAAAACTATCTTTTAGCAAGATTTTTTTCTCTAACTTAATTTTTCTGGACAAAATAACCTTATCATACTTACCATTATTAATTTCTTCTATTCCTTTGGAAACAATCTCTTTGTAGTATTCACTATCTATTGATTTTAGCTTTTCTAAAGCAACTGGCGAAGTATTTTTTTTCAACTCTTCTTTAGTAGAATTTATTGCACATTTCTCCACTGCTGAAATTATTTCGTCGATATTATCAACAGATTTTACTTCTATTGAGCCTTCTAAAATTCTAATGTCAGTTCTTGGAATAAACATCTTTAACAAAACTTCCTTATCACTCACATTTTTCAAAAATGTATGCTTTGCATAATTAAAATCAGCGATTCCATACATTCTCCAGTCAGTAAAGTTTATATTTTCGAAAACCTTCTTCATGTCTTCACTTAGATCGCTTACCTTATGTTCTACAGTATCGCCATTTTCAGTTATTAGGATTTTGTCTGTATACACTTCAATTCCAATATATTCTCCTATAGCAACTGATATTTCATTGAGATTTTCATACACCACATAAGGTTGAATTTCATTAGCTATATCTTCTATTATTTTTATCGCTAACACTAATGAATTCATATTGTCATTATCTGAAATATCTATAGTGACCTTGCCATAAGTTTCTCTGTTTATTTTAGGCATATTATCCTCCTTAATCAAGTTAGTCTTAACTAACTTGATTTTAACATATATATTTATAAAAATCAATATGTCACTTCAAATAATTTTAAAATTTGTAAGGAAGTATAAATTTCTACATAAAAAAAGCAATTCTAATTAAATCAACTTAGATTTACCTAATAATTTAATTAAAACTGCCTACCTGAAAATATTTGCTTATTTTTTAATGCTTTCTTCTATAAATGCTTTAATCTTTTTAAATGTTTCATTTGATATTACATGTTCAACACTACATGCTTCTTCATTTGCTTGTTTAGGTTCAACGCCTAAATCTAAAAATAGATTATAAAAATAAATATGTTTATTATATAATTCTTTACCTATTTTTTCTCCTTTTTCCGTTAGCTTTATTGACCTAGATTTCCTGTACACATACCCCTCATCTATTAAATTATTTATAGCCACACTAACTGATGGTTTGCTTAACTTTGTATAATTAACAATATCTTTATTATAAACATCCTCTTTTTCTCTCAATAAAACATAAATTACTTCAATATAGTGTTCCTTAGAAAAAACTTTTCTGTGAAGCTTAACGCCCAAAATCATACCCCTTTTCTTTTTTATATTTTAGTGTATACCCCATTAAGGTAATTATAAAATATATTCTCTAACATTACAAATATATTAAAACCCCTTAACACTTATTCAGCTAACATTACAAATATATTAAAACCCCTTAACACTTATTCAGCAAGCACAGTAAGTGCATATGCACTTACTAAAAATGAAATAAGAATACTACTATTATATCGCTTATTTTTTTCCATTTTACTTGTTGGGGAATATCCCCAAACCCCTAAATTTATAATAA
>NZ_JBKWZF010000026.1:0-18902 GCF_046991905.1 Finegoldia sp.
TATTCATGTTGGAATGTCAGGGAAAGAATTATATTCTATAATTGATCGGTGTTTAGCCATAAAAACTTACTAAATTTCTGATTATCTTTTCATAAGTTGGTAAATGCCGATATATCCCGTATTTTAGGGCTTTATCGGTATTTTCTTTTCGGAAGATACCTTGCATAAGCTGGCATTTACCAGCATGAAAATGCAACCAAAAGTAGTAAATGAGTAGTAAATATAAGCTCCGATATTAACAAGCCAGTCTTTCCAGTTCTGCTTTTGCAGATTGAAATGTACCGTGTGCGTAATAGCCAAGTGTCATGGTTATGTTAGCGTGTCCCATGAGGTATTGCAGAGTGTTTGGGTTCATTCCTCTGTTTGCCATATTCGTACAATAAGTATGTCTGAATGAATGTGGCGTGATGTTCGGTAACTTGTCCGTGTGATACTTGTTATACTTCTTAATCAGTCCTCGCACCATGCCCTCATAGTTTCCTGCAACTTTAGGCAAGCCCTCACGATTTAGGAATAGGAAATTGCTGTAACCACCTACAATCAGCGGTTGTGCCTTTCCTCTGTTCTTTAGTATTCTTTGGATTGCTTGATAAGCCCGTTCTGTCAATGGAAGTTCCCGTTTTCCGTTTTTGGTCTTTGGCGTTTCAATATAGTAACCCATTTCGCTATCTTTCAATAACTGGTGGTCTATATTGAGTACTCTGTTCTGCATATCAATATGCGTCGTCAGTCCGCAAAATTCAGAAATACGAAGTCCCGTTTCCAGCAGAAGCACAACCTCATCATAATACTTACTATAAATTTTGTCCTTTTCCATAAAGGCAAGCAGGCGTTCTTCCTGCTCTGGTGTAAGGATAACTTTCTGTTCGGTATCATCTTCCAGAACATCACTTAGCTTAAATTCAAATGGGTTCTTTCTGATACAGTCGTCTTGTATCGCCATGTAAAATGACGCTTTCAAGGAACGCTTATAGTTATCAATCGTTTTATAGGCATATCCTTTTTCACTCATTCTAATAGCCCATTCTTTAGCGTCCGACTGCTTAACCGTATCAATCGCCCTCATACCCAATGGGTCATTTTTCAGAGCGTTCATAAGATACTGTCGTCCTTTTTCAGTAGCCCTTTTGATGTTCTTTCTTTGGCTGTTCTTCTTGTCGTAGAGCTGGCAGACTGTCATTTTACCGCCGACTGTGTCGATACCGTCGTTAAGGTCTTTTTTTATCTGTGCTTCTTTTTCCCTCAACGATATATCATCACGCTTTCCAGCAGGTGTCTTGTCTGTCGGTACAAGTTTCCAAGAATAGATAAATTGTGGCTTTCCGTATATATCGGTATATTTATAAACGTATCTTCCGTCTTTTCGCTGGCTCTCTCCATTACGCAAATTGCGATTTTTACTGTCTTTTCGTTTCACATTAGACATAGTGTAAAGCTCCTTTCCGTCATGGAATGAGCCGTGATACGCTATACCTTATTATACCATATCTACGGCTCAATGACATTAGATTTCGTCCAATGTATCTATGATTTTTTCAAATTGTTTTCGCTTAATCTGAATACGATTACCGTTCACGATAACCCAGCCAGCGTCAAGATTTTCTTCGGCTAATTTACGCAATTTCTTTTCGCCAATACGGAAGTATTTAGACGCTTCTTCAATCGTCAGCGTATATTTTTCCCAGATAGGCACATCAGTATTGTTCATAATCTATACACCCCCTTTACTGTGTGTCGTTTTTTACAAGCAGGCAGACGGCTTTGGAAAGCTCCGTTAGTATCTCAACTATTCCCATTCTTGTGGGCAGAACCGCACCATGCGGACGTATCATTATTCTGTGAGGATAGGTCGTGGCAAAACGACTTTTCCAACAGTCGCTCTCGGATCACTGCGTGGGTCGCTCGCTTTCTTTTTGAAAAGGTCGTGGCGTACAGTCCCCGTGGCTCGCTATCTCACAAACGTATCTGTCTGCTTTATTCAGTTGTCAAAGAGCTGTGGCGAAAGCGTGTTGCTTTCATGTAAAAGCAGGAGCAGAGCAGGAAAGAGGGGATTGAACAAATCATGCTCTGCGGTTACTGCTTCTTATTCTTCGGTTTCTAAAGGAATATCAAAGTCCAACATCATTTTGATAAGTGCTTCTCTGATACGTCCCTTTAATTCCATGTCTACGACTATGCAGACATTACCATATCTGTCATAGAATGGACGTAAACAACATTTTGATATGTACGGGTCATAAAATGCCAGTATCTTTTCAATCGAATTTACGTTGCCGTCCACAGCCGACGAGATAAGGTAAAATGACGGGCGTGTGTTATTCATCATTCATGTTCTCCTTTAACTTTTTCTTGATTTCTTCAAGTGAGTTCTTCCTACTGCGGAACGACGTTGAACGGTTAATCTTTAATCTGTCGCCGATTTCTGTATCGCTCATGCCTAAGAAGAAGTACATCAACAAGATTTCTCTGTCCTTTTCAGACAGATACTTAATCGCTTCTGCTAAATCATCATCAAGGACACGAACCTCAATACCGCATACATCAAAGGCGGTATAATCGCTTTCATATTCGTCCCAGACAGCCAGCTTTTCCACGACGATTTCTGGAAGTTCACAATAGGAAATTTCCTTATTTCTTCGTCGCTTTAATTCTTTGCGGTAATTACGGACAATGCCCTTTACTACACGTTTGAGCTTGCAATCGAATTGACATTGTATCGTTCTTTGGAAGTTCGACGGTTTCATATCATCACACCCCCTTTCCGTTATGACGTGAAAAGTGTTTATCCCTCTTTCCGCACCATATCTGTACGGCAAGGTGTGATTTGTTGCAGGAATTTGAAAAAAATTGAAAAAATTTTTTCGGGTACAAAAAAAGCCCGCACAAAACATATAGTTTTATACGAGCTATTAAAGCTGTAAAATATTCAGTTTTTAATAAAATGCTATTAGGTAGTGTATGATTGTATAGAATTTCGCTTAAAATGTTCCATAATACAATCCCCCTTACAGCACTTGTTTTGTATTACACTTTTGTCTTTTGGGTAATCTTGTAAATATATTCTTCTGATGTAGGGCGTTTATTTCCAAAATACTTTTTAAAATTTGCCTGCACCTCTGGGTCGGTGCTGTTCATAGCTTCATCAATCGTTGCTTCAATATCCGCCCGAACATCAGACAATGATACACCGCCAGCTTTTGCCCCAGCTTTCAATGCTTTTTTAATATCTCGTTTTTTCAGACCAATCATATGTGTGTTTCTCCTTTAAGCATAAACATCTTGAAAAGCAAGTTATGATATTGTAAATCATTGAAAATTTAATGTTTCTGCTCTTATAATACTATTTTTCTATTCTATATCAGTTTTTCTATACGATTATACAGACCACCCCAGACTTTCTTGTTGAATAGAATATAATTTGTGATATAGCCCTTTTCTTTCCATAAGCTCATTATGTGTTCCATGTTCAACTATTTTTCCATTTTCCATTACTAATATCTGGTCTGCATCTACCACAGTCCTTAGACGGTGTGCAATCATAATAACTGTTTTACCTTTTATCAGATGTGCAAGTGCTTTTTGTACGAAAACTTCATTTTCTGGGTCAAGAGAGGCGGTTGCCTCGTCTAAAAGAATAATCGGAGAGTCTTTTAATAAAGCTCTTGCAATAGAAATTCTTTGACGTTCTCCACCTGACAATGTACTTCCGTTTTCTCCTAAAATAGTATCATATCCATTTGGCAGATTACGAACAAATTCATCACAGTAAGCTACTTTGGCAGCTTTATATACTTGTTCTTTTGTAGCATTAGGATTTCCCATTTGAATATTATTAAAAACTGTATCATTAAACAATGTAACATCTTGAAAGACAAAGGACATCTTTTCCATTAAATTTTCAGGATTGATTGTTTTAATGTTTTTATTACCAATCGTTATTGAACCGCTTTGTATATCCCAAAATCTGGCAATCAATTTTGCGATTGTACTTTTTCCGCTTCCAGACGGACCAACTAACGCTGTTATGCTTCCCTGTGGTATTGTGCATGAAACATTGTGAATAACATCTTCATTGTTATAAGCAAAAGATACATCATTTAACTTAATATTATAAGTTTGAGGTGTTTCTTCTTTCCCACTCATAGCAGGAGTAGTCAATAATGTTTTCATTCTTTCTGTAACGACATTAAGATTTAATAATGTAGTTAATTGAGATAAAATAGCTAATATCGGTCCATATATCTTTGTTACAATCAAGAAAAACATAAGAAGAGGTAATAGCTCAATTTGTCCATTGACTAATAAGATTGTCCCTACAAATATAGTTATTCCTATTCCTGCTTGTAAAATCATGCTTGCACTGGACATAAAAATACCGACAACCATTTCAACTTTAACAGCAATTTTTTTCATTTCCAATAACGCTCTGTTCAAAGTCCTAAAGTGAACGCCGCTTAAATTACATGATTTAATGATTTTTATTCCCTCTAAATATTCTTGTACTTGACTGGACGCATTTAATTTTGTTTCCACTTGCTTTTCAAATAATTTTATCTGATATTTCCTGCTACACCAAATAACTAAGAAAGCAATCGGTAATGTAATGAAAACGCATAATGCTAAACGCCAATCAAATAGTGCAAGAAGAACACAGGTTAAAGTTACAGAAATTCCATTTGCAATTAGAGGCGGAATAGTACTACTTAACATTGACTCCATACTACTACAATCCGACATCATATTTGTTGTAAGTTCTGATAAATCCTTTGTGTTGAAGAAACTCATAGGAAGTTTACGCAGATGTTCAGCAATACGCAATCTAGTAACATTTGACTCTTTATAAGAAGCAATATAAGTCTTGCGATAATCATTTTTGGAAGCTAAGAAAACAATGATTGCTGAAATAATACCTGCTCCCCAAAGCAACCAGATATTTTGCCAATCTAACTCTTGCCCTAAAAAAGGATTTAATAGCTCACTAAAAACCATAACTGTAATACAAAACGGAAGTAACATTGCTAAATTTGTAATCGTACAAGCAATGATTGCTTTTTTCAAATCAGTATAGCCTTTATCTGATAAAAATAATATTTCTTTTAATTTTTTCATTTTACTGCACCACCTTTGTTTGAACTTTCCAATCAATCGCCTCTGTATAATGTTTCCACATTTCAGCATAACGTCCATTTTTCTGTATTAAATCATTATGTTTTCCACTTTCAATTAAGCGACCATTTTCCATAACAATAATTTTATTTGCATTACGAATTGTAGAAAGACGGTGTGCAATCATAATGACAGTTTTGTCTTGCATAAGTTTCTCAAAAGCCTTTTGTATCAAATATTCATTTTCAGGGTCGCTAAATGCAGTTGCTTCATCTAATACAATGATAGGGGCGTCTTTAATAATAGCTCTTGCGATAGCAATTCTCTGTCGTTCTCCACCTGAAAGATGTATACCTTGTGTTCCGACTACTGTATCATATCCGTTTGGTAATTTAGAAATAAAATCATGACACTGTGCCGCTTTAGAAGCTGATATGACTTGCTCTTTTGTTGCGTTTGGATTTCCCATGCGAATATTATCGAAAATACTTTGCTTAAAAAGAAATATATCTTGAAACACAAAGCTAATATGTTTCATTAAGTCATTAGTTCCAACTTCACGAACATCAACATTTCCTATTTTAATGCTTCCAGAGGTTACGTCCCAAAAACGAGAAATCAAATTAGCAATCGTACTTTTTCCACCACCAGATAAGCCGACGATCGCTGTTATTTCCCCTTGCTTTGCTTCAAAAGAAACATTTTTTATTGCCAGTTCATTCTCTTTTCCAGTATAAGAAAAACTAACATTATCGAATGTAACATTGTCATTATCAAAAGTCTTTGATATTTGTGTATCTTTTAAGACTGGAATATTAAATATTTCGTCCATTCTTGCAACATTTCCATTGATTTGCATAAACGATTCTGAAACATACATAATTTTGTTAAGTATACCCGCTACTGCTGGAACAAAGAGCAAATAGAAGATGAAAGTCATCAGAAATTCTTTCTGGTTTACTGCATTAGTACCAATTAAAATACCTACGGGTATAAGCACAAGATAAATATTGTTAATTATCGTTGTAAATGCAGGCATACAATTTTGCCAACCTAATGAAAATTTCAATACCCATTCTGTATATTGAGAGATTGCATGTTTTAACTGTTCAAATGAATTAGCTGTCTGATTAAAAGCCTTAACGACTGGCATACCTCGTACATATTCAACAGACGCATTATTCATATCTTCAAGAGCAATTTGATATTTCCCCATATTTTCTTTCATTGCCCCACTTCCATAACCCATAAACTGAACAATAAAAGCTAAAATAATACCAACAAGAGAAGCAATGCCGAATCTCCAATCAATAGCAAATAATAAAATAACCATAACAATCGGAGCAGTTACGGAAGCCACAAAATCAGGAAATTGATGTGCAATGAAACCCTCAACACTTTCTATATTTTCGTCCATGATTTTTCTTAACCGTCCACTTCCAATCGTCAAATGATAACCTAAAGGTATTTTGGTAATATGTTCTGCAAATTTAACCTTTAATTCATACAATGTTCCAAAAGCCGCAAGATGAGAACAAAATATCGCCAAAAAATACAACAAAATATTTGCGATAATTCCACCCAGAGCCAACCAGCCATACCCTATTACTTCATTGACATCTAAGCTATTCAAATTTGGATAAACTTGAAGAATAGAACGAATGATGAAGTAAACTGCAATATAAGGAATAAATGAAGCAATCGACGCTAAGGAAGAAAGAATAGCGGATATAAAAATCAGTCCTTTCTTATTTGAAGCCAGTTCCATACATCGTGCCAAGCCAGTTTTAGGCTTTACCTGTTTTGGCGTTTTCTTTGCCATAATAAATCCTCCTAACTAAAAAATGATGTAGTTAGCTCTTGCTAACATACATCATTTTACTTTTTATATTTATTTGCTTCTACTCCATAGCTATATATCTATCCAAAAAATAGCCCAAAAGTGTTAATTTTCTGCCTTTCGATAATCTTTAGGTAAAATACCATATACCGATTGAAATGCAATAGAAAATTTACTTGCATTACTATATCCAAGACTTAACGCAATATCATTTATTTTACGCTTTGAATTTCTTAATTCATTAGACGCTATATTCATCTTGTATTTTTTTATGTAAGAATAAGGAGTATCTCCATATACTTGTGCAAAGACTTTATACAGTAACGACAAGTTAATTCCTTTTTCATAAGCTAATTGTTCCAGAGATACTTTTTCTTCTAAATGTTCTGTCATATATTTGCAAACATCTTTTGTTATTTGTATATATTTTTTGTTGAAATATCGAAATTCAGTTTCTTCATTGCCCGACAGTTTGTTGATGAAATATAAAAATTCGATTGCTTTAACACGAAAATAGGTAATACTTTCCTTATCTTTAGCATTATAAAATTCTTCAAAAAGATGTCCTAACTCAAAGTCTGCATGACTTAAATATCCATTTTTATTTAACTTTAATCTTTCACTTATTTTGTCCATATCTAAGCAAAAATCATTTAGAATTTTTTGTGTATCTGCACTAAGGGCGTGTTTATCTATGACTAAGCTAAATGCGTAACATTTTTTTAGGGGAAAGGAAAAAGATATAGGCAAATGTTTAGTCCCCATAATACTGAAATATCCTTCTGACAAATAAAACATCTGATGATTAGAAAATTCACATTCATAACGCCCCGCTTGACAATGGACAATAGAAATTATATCAGGATTAAATTTTTGTGAGGGCATAATTTCATCTGTATAAAAATCAAGAAAACAAAGTGTGATACCGTCATAAAGATTATAACTTGTAATAATACCTTTTCCTTTACAGCCATAATCTATAATAACACAATCATTATCACTATCGACTAATTGTGCTTTATCTCCATACCAAGATTTATTAAATCTATTATCCATACCAATCATCTCTTTTTGTTAATCTATTCTAATTTTAATATTAACATATATCTGAAACGTGAGCAACGTTTTCTGCTTTTAGGGTAAAGGGGGCTATCTTTTTTTGATAACCCCTTAATACTTATCCTATAATCTTCCAGTTGCTATCCTTATGTAGCACAAGCTCATATTGCGATACCTGCGTTGCCTTTGTCTGATTATCAAGGAATTTCACAGCAACCTTGACTTTCACATTCTCCCCGTCCTTTGTAAAGATAGGGTTTATCAGTTCAGAATAAAGGTAATCTCTGCCGATAGGTTCAAGTACATTACCAGATACATAATAGGCAAGTTCTTTTTCTGTGGCTGTTGGGTACAGCTTAAAGAATGTTTCCAGAAATGCGGTAGCGTCGTTTACAGTATCAGCGTCTACACTTGCGTCTGCTTCTGGTGTCTTAGGCTCATAGTCTGATTTTTCGATTGCTGGTGCAAGGGTAGGGTTCTGAACGATTACCATATCCCCGTCAGCGTCTATATGGACTTTTACGGTATAGGTTGCTTTCACATTGCTTGTCTTTTCTCCCTCTTTTATCTGCTGATCTACTTCGTAGGTAGCAGAAAAAGTGTTCGTTCCCGATTGTTCGATACTCCATACAATCACATTTGTAGCTGTGGAGCTGGTCGGTATATCCGTTCTGATTGTATCAACATTCAAGTCCTGCAATTCCTTTGTCAGATAACCGCTGATTGCCTGCGTCCTTGCTTCGATAGCTTCTTTGCTGTTATTCCATGTGTAGTAGGACTTCGCAAAATTCTTCACGAAATTTTCTATCCCGTTGGTGTCCTGCAAGCGAAGTTCAATGATTTCTTTTTCATGGGTCGTGTGCTGGTCGATAGCAGTAAAATTCTTATACACCCCAAAGCTCACGCTTGCGATAAGCACCACCCACAACGCAATCACGGTTTTCTTATGTGTGCCTACCTTAACAGTACGCACCTTTTTTTCTTTTGGTTCTTTGATAGTTTCTGTCTGTTTCTTATTCTTCTTAAACATATTTTTCAAGTCCTTTCTATTGTTTTACTCGTCCTGCACCGATTAAGTGCTGTTGCCAGTAACTATTACTTAGGTCTGCATATCCTATCGGGTCGCCCGCATGGTACATCTGGTTATTTCCTACATAAATGCCGACGTGGGTTACATACGAACCAGCGTTATAGGTGGAATGGAAAAATACCAAGTCCCCAGCCTTTGCCTGCGAAAGCGGAAGATGTTGGGTAGCGTCATATTGTGCTTGTGCTGTTCTCGGTAAGGAGATACCAGCTTTTCCATAACACCATTGCATCAGTCCCGAGCAGTCAAAGGAAGTGTTGGGATTGCTACCGCCATACACATACTTCCAGCCTTGATATTTCAACGCTTCATTCATTACCTTTTGTGCCAGCTCTCCCGATACCTGCGGAACAGTTAAATACTGATTGACTAATTCCACATAGAACATATTTCCATAGCCATACCGCCAGCCCCCGTTCTTTGCAACGGCTATCGGGTTGGTGTAGGTTACTTTCTTTCCACCCGATTTCTCACGGGCGAAGCTCTCTGCAAGATTAAAAGTATGTTTCTTTCCTTTTCCTGCCACATATCCCACATAGCCACCGCCATAGTTATAGGACTGTATCGCTACATTCAAGTCGTCGATACCTTGATTTTTACAGGAAGAAAGCAGGGACGCAAAATACTTACACCCCTGCTTGATTGAGCTTTCCGTATCTAAGGAATTAGGCGGTAAACCAAGACTTTCCGAACTCTGCATAACATCTTCTGCCGTACCGCCACTTTCTACTTGAATGATAGCCAATAGCACATTGACATACTCGGAAATGCCGTATTCTCTGGCGTACTTTTCAACCATAGGCTGATGTTTCAAGACTTCTGCGGATAAGTTCATACCCGTAATGCCAGAAGAAAAATTGCTGTTCTCGTCGTCGCTGTCCGCACTAATCAAGACACCAAAGAAAAGGACTATGGAAAAGAGGATAGGAAACAGACTGCCAATAAGAGCGATATGTTTCAGTTTCATTTTTTCTTCTGTCCTTTCTTCATTACAAGGTTACGGTTCTTTTCGGTATGTTCCGTTGTACGCTTTGATTGTTCAAAGGTCTGTGCCTTTGTGGTACGCTCTGCTTTGTAATTCTGGTGTGTTTCCTGCGATACCACTTTTTCTACATTCTGCCTATGTGCTGGCTGTATAGGCTGGGACGCTTTTCTATCAGAAGCACCAGAAGATAACGGACGCTCTTTGATAACACTTGTCTTGACTGGCTCACTTATCTTTGAAGTGGTCGCTGTGGCAGGGCGTTTGACTTCCTGCATTTTTTCCACACTCGGCTTTGGAATGGTCGAAGCTGTGGCTGGTCGCTCATGGGGACGGGTAGCTCCCGTTGTCGCTGATCCGTCAGCCTTTCGCTGTGCCTGCCTTGCTTCTTGTGCTTTTTGAAGCTCCATACGCTTGTCAGCGATATTCTGCCTGCGTTGCTCCTGCTTTTCCAATCGTCCCGTCTGTCTGGACTGCTGTTCCTGCACCATGCCACGCTTGAAATCTGATACGCTGGACTTTGCCTTTTCCTTTGCGGAATATACCGCATAAGCGGTCTGTGTCGGCATATCCTTGATGTTTTCTTTGACAGCGTTTGCCTTGTCTTTCACTTTATTTTTCGTATCTAAGACAGCACCCACCTTTGAGCCTGCTCGCTGTCCCATGCTGGAAGTGGTATTGCCCCGATTTTCTTTAGAAGCTGTATTTTTTCTTTCCGCTCGTTTGCCAGCAACGGCACTTCCAGCCACCGCACCAGCCACACCACCCGAAATACCGCCAGCACTTACTGCCCTTGCAATACGGTGTTCCATACGCCTAGCTCTATGTCGCATAAACAGATACGGTCTGCGGAATATCCTGCGTCCCATATTTTGACTGTCGCCAGCGTTCAAAGAGAACATATTCATTAAGTCGCCTAACTTGATAAAGATACCTGCGAAACACACTATCTGTAAGAACGCCACCATAAAAAACGGGTAATCTTTGGAGATGTTATAAAACATACTGGAAATACTGAACGCCACCGTTACAATGAGCGTTATTCCTGCCCGTGTCATTATGGTATTAAACACCCTCACGATTGCCTGCTTTGCCAGATTTTCTTGACTAGGTATCATGGAAAGAAGAAAACTGATAGGCAAAAACATTGCAAAGATAATAAAAAGTATCTGGCTTAACATCATTATCCCCATCAGTAAGAATACAAAGATTGTGATACCTATATTAAAAATGAATAGGAAGAACACCATACCCAAGCGGTTTACCACCTGCGGTATCGTCAGATTGTTGTTGTCGTTATCCTCGATTTCTGTTTTCACGACTTCCTCTCTGGTCTTTCCGTCCTCGTCCTCTGGGCTTGCCGATACAAGAGCTTCTACACGGTCTGCCCCGATTTCTTCTGCGTTGCTGTTCCCGAATTGTAAGAGTAACCACGGCTGTTCCACTTGAATAGAAAATAGACTGTCCCGTATCAAGTCTACGCTGTCCTTGCCCTCGCTGTCAGAGTTTGGGAGCATGATTTTTGTTCCCAAGTCAAGTGAAGCGGTACTGATGTCTGATGAAAACTCATTTATCTTCTTGATGTAGTCGGGAGCATAGGCAATAAACGAAGCGGACAGCACGAACACCACCACAAAGTTGATAACGGCATGAAGTGCTTTACTGGTTTCCCGTTTGATAAGTCCCGTATATGCAACATAAAGTCCCACCACTAAGATAATGAGAAGCAGGAAACCAACATAGAAGCCAGAGCTGGAAAAACCGTTTGCCGTAACACCTGCAAGGGTCTGTATGCTTTTTCCGATACTGTCTGCCATATCGTTAATAAAATCAAGTTTGTAGGCTTCCTGCACCACATAGCCCGTAGCATTGCTTAAATATAGGCTTATCGTCCAGACAAAGTTGGTAATGCAGTAAAGCCCGTACTGCACCGATTTTCCGATACCGTCCAGCCAGTTCCACGGAAGCCACGACCAGCTATTATCCACATAAAAATCAAGCTGGTAGTTGGAAAGGGGATATTTTGAGTAAAGATTTTCTGCGTTTATGGTATCGTCCACAAGCCCCGTCGCATGAGCCACCGTCCCCAGAAGTGAAAGCAGGATAAGGGAGAGTGCCACCACGAACAGAGCCATTTTGAGAAAGTGGAAAATCTTCTTTTTTGTGAACGCACCTTTTATCCTTTCTTTCATCACTCCACCTCATTTCTCTGTACGGGCGGTCTTGTATCAAAGGCGTGTAGCAGTTCTTCAAAAACGGGGTGTATCTGCACCACACCGACACGCCCGTATAAATCCTGTAATAAACATTGTCCGTTCTCCAAATCACGCAAGCGTTTCTGGTTATTTTCGTCGTCCTTGTCAATGCCGAAAAATTCTAAGGTCTGCTTTATCTCGTTGATGTCAGTAGAACGAAAGGCAAACTTCAAGCCGATATTGTTTTTCAGACTTTCCTTTGCCACGTCCCCAGAAGATTGTGTAACGAAATAAACGCCTGCCTGCATAGCTCGTCCAGCACGAACCAGCTTGTTTGATAAGGTTTCGCCTTGTGCCACATTTAAGAACGCCCACGCTTCGTCAAGGTCTACAATCTTAAAAATACTTCTGTCAGAATGGATAAAATCAAGGGCAAAGGTACTAATCACAATCAGCATAGACACCGACAATAATTCAATGGTCGTGTATTCCTCAAAAGTTGTGTCCTTATCTGGCAACACAAGGTCAGCTACTTGAATGATATTGAGCTGGTTATCCAGACTGATAGCATTTTCTACCGTACCGTCTGAAAACAGCAGATGTGCAAAGTCGTAGTCCGTGAAGCTGTCGATATGGTCTGCGATATTTCTTGATATGTGTGTATCTTCACGGCGTAGCTCGTCTATCACATGAAGCAAGCCCCGACTGTCGCTCTGGGTAACGGAGCGTACCGCTTTTCGTAACACGGGGAATTTTTCGCCGTCCCTAGAGGAAATACCCGTTAAAAATGTCAAGATGTCGATTGCCAGACTTTCAGCGTCTTTTACATTCTTCATAATCACAAACGGGTCAAGAAGTCCTGCATTGTCCTTGTCGCTGGTAAGATTTACGATATTGATTTCATGGGCGATTTCTGGGAGCGTTTCTTTCCAGTTGCCACGCTCTGATTTAGGGTCTAAGATAACTGCTTGTCCCCCAAAGAGAACTGAATAATACACCAGAAGATTGTTACAGAACGACTTCCCACCGCCAAGCGAACCGACAAAAGCAGAAGCAAGGGCATTTGTAACTGTGCCTTTTACGCCCTGCGAAGCTAAAGACGGTTGCAGGTACACATTTCTTCCCGTATCAACAGAATAGCCCATATAGATACCCGTGTTTTCTCCTAACTGCTGTGTCGCACCGAAACCCAGCCCAGCCAAGAAGTCTGATTTTACATACTGCACATAATCATTGATATATCGCTTGCTGGCAGGTAAAAATTCAGAATGAAGCCCCAGCATATCCCCAGCAGGACGCACCAGCTTTACATTGAGGTCGTCGTAAAAGTCCTTGACTTCATCACAACGGCGTTTCAGCTCGTCAAGATCGGGTGCACACACCCGTATGACGTAGCTTAGCTTATACATACTTTCTTTGCTCTGGTCTAAGTCCGTTTCCAGCTCGTCCACGCTGTCTAATGCGTCCACCACATTTGAGCTGGTTTCACTTCCAGCTTGATAGGCGTGATTGTCAAGGTCTTTCAATTCCTTTTTCTTATTGCGGACGGTTGTTAATGCTTTTCGATTTTCCACGATTTCTACATTCATAGAAGTATCAACGGGGAATGTGAATTGCTGTTGCTGGAAATAGAAGATTTCAGACGACGGAAAATCAAGCTCACCTACAATCGCATTGACGGTAAAATAGGATACATAGCTTTCCTTGTCCTCATGTTCCAAACGTAAATATCGCTGGCTTTCCTCAATCACACATCTTGTCGGACGGATAAGGTCGTAGTATTTTATCAGCGTTTCTTTTTTATAGTTCTTCTTTGGTAGCTGGTACTCATAATCTTCATAGGCGATACCGTCCCTGCCGTAAAGATGTTCCATGAGATACCCAAAATCATGGATTTCCAAGCGACGTACCTTAAAGCGACGGGAGATTTTATTTTCCAGTAACTTTTCCATTTTCATGTAACGGTTGATTTCATCATTCGGCATGGAAACAAAATCATTCATCAGCGTATGGTTCACTTCATGGAGAAATTCCGCAAACGTCAGCCACGCTGATTTTTTTATGTTCTTCAGATTAAGCTGTTCTTCCGTAACCATGAGCTTAAAGCCAAGAAAAAAGCGGTAGTCCACTTGATTGTCCCCAATCATAGATACTAACGCTTCGGTCTGTTCGTCTATCTTCTGGTAGGCAACTTCCTTTAATTTTCCCGTTACCAGTTTCTTTGACTGCTCCTGCATACTTCGTATTGAGCTTTCTGTGGCAATCTGCAACGCATGAATTTTACCCTCACGGGACTGTGCAATGAGCTGTCGGAAACTGTCATGCACGATAAATTTCTGCTCTGCGGATAAGAAAGAATAGTTGTACGGTATCAGCTCATAATAGGCGAACACCTCATTGTCCTTGTTCCAGACAAGGTTATTGTCAATATATTTTATCGGGAACATCGTTCACACTCCTTACTGCCGTGATTGTTTCATTCAAGGTCTGCTTATGCAGTTTTACGGCTTTTCCTGCATAAGTGATTTTAGGTCGCAGGGCATAGGTTATCTGTGATTTCAAAAAGCTGTACGGCTTCTTTCCGTCAAAGGTTTTCTGCGACATGAACCAAGTGAGAGCAACGGGAATACCAAAGTATTTGAGAAATGCTCCCTCAATCATGGAAAGTGGGGGAATATCCCCAAACAGAATGATGATAAATTCCGTAATCACAAACCATGTAATCTGTGTAAAGGTAACGGGAAAGGGTAAGTTAAAGTCATTGATTGCATACAAGACTTTTTCCACGTTCCAGATACCCGTATAAGATTTAATCTTTTTCAAGTTCTTTCAGCTCCTTTCGTAAGTTTCTAAATGGAAAGGACAGCCATGTTTCAGACTGTCCCTTAAAGAGAAATACGCTGTCAGTAGCAACCATGCTTGTCGCTGATCTTCCAGCGTTAATATGGTATCTCGCACATACCTCGGCTTGTTTCAATGAAGCAACCGCCCATATCCAAATCTCGCCCGTAGGCTTCATAGTCAATGTAGTTCTGTAAGCTGGGTGGAATATCCCCTAGTGCCTGCAATTCGTCTATGTAGTAGTAGGCAACGTCTGTCATGGTTTCACAGTCGGGATAATAATAAATATCGTCCTTGTGTTCCACGACTTCTTCCAGCGTCCCAAAGTGGCTGATAAATTCGTCCAGACACTCTACGATATAGTCGGGAAGTTCCTCTATCATTTCATACATCTCATTGAGTTCTTCAATGGAAACATACTCGCCAATCGCAATCGGGAAGTTGTCGGTATCATGGATAGCGTATTCCTCATACTGTTCATTCAAGCCGATTTTTTCTTTTACATCTTCCTCGTCAATGGGAAACGTGAACCAAGCACCGATTAAATATCCCTCATTGTATTTGCCAAGATTAGCAATATAAACCGCCATATCATCAATCATAAGCACCACCTCTTTTCCTACTCTGGCAATTCAAAGACACTATGTTCCGTTACAAGATAGCGTCTGTTTTCCAGTAAGTGAGAAGCGTAGGCTTCAAAGTCAAAATAGTATGCTTGACAGTCCCCGGACAGATGTTTAAATGTGGGGTCGTTCATCAGCTTTTGCCTTGCAACATCAATCATGCTTTTACAATCGTGATAAACCGTAATCACGTTCCTGCAAATATAAAGTGCTTCTAAGTTCTCAAACACGGTAAGAAGTGCTACATATTCTTCTTGCATATCGGCTGATAGCTGGCGGTACATAAAATCTAATTCGTTAATCTGATACACGCTTGTTTGTTCGTGGACTTCATCAGCATAAGGCAACACCTTTTCGATAATGCGGTAATCCCCACTTTCTGCACCGACACCTAGCTTTTCTTCAAACTCGGCAACATCTATCGGCAGGTCAAACCAGTACGACGTTGTTTCTTCGCCAGTTGTTCTTCCCGTTTCCACCAGCACCCTTGTTTCCTGCATTGTTCCTCACGTCCTTTCTGTTGTTTCATCACATCTTTTAAGGTCTGGTACGACATACCAAACACATACTTTGAAAAATCTTCCAACTGCTTTTCATCATAGTCAGCAGAGTTCAGCAGTTTCATTTCATGCCACACTTTCCGCTTGTAAGAGGGCAGGTCGGAAAGATATTCACAGCCGATTTTTGCCTGCATATCCTTAAAAATATCGTTCATTTCATCACTCCAATCTGAAATTTAGGTAAGAAAAAAGCAGTCAATCCTAAGACTAACTGCTTTGTGTAGATATGAACTTATAAAATTTTAGTTTATGATATAGCAACATCATTTAATGTCCTCTGTGTTTTGCTTTTTTCTTTTGTTGCTTCAACTTAAACTTTTGTTCTGCTTCCATTTGCTTTTTATGTTTGGAATTAGATTTATATTCTTCTTTTTTTAATTCATGTTGTAATTTTAAAGCTTGTTGCGATTTTGTCCCAATTCCATTGTTCTGTAATTGTTTCTTTACATCTCTAAGAACTCTTTTAGGATTTTTCTTATCCTTTTTTACAATCGTTTCAACTGCTGGACTAAATTGTAAATCATAATAATGTTTCAACACAAATTCTTGAATATCATAATCTTTTGGCTCTGCACCAAATGTTACCTTTGCTACGGAAAGTTTTCCATCACAAATTCTTTCAAAAACTCCAACCCAAAAAGGTTCTGCAAAATACACAGTCAATTTACATTTTATTGTCTTCATATCAATCCCTCCTTGTTTATTTCCAAACAAAGAACGGACAACCCGGAGGGGCAGGTTACTTACCCTATAAACATAGGACGGCTGGGCTACCTACCAGCTCTCACATAATAAAATGCTTTGCGTTTTTATCTTTGTCATTTTAGATAATCGTTTTTGATTGATTATCTCTCTTAAAAATTATACCATTTCCATATCAGCACTACAATAAAATTTTATGCACCGATAATCTTGTTGAATAGCTCTAACAGCACATCTTTCACACCGCCAGCATTGAATACCAATCCGACAGCAACAAGGGCAACTACCAAGAAGCCAATGAGCTTTGAAAACTCACGTTTGAACCCTAAGTAGATACCGATAACCACAATCGCCATAAGCACTAAGCTCTGTGCGTTGCTTAAAAACCATTGATACAAATTTTGCCCGAAATTCATTTAATTGTCCTCGCTTTCATTTAATTGTTTCATTTTATAGTCAGCTTCTTTGCCAACACTCAAAATACACATCAATACTACGCCGATACCCATTCCCATAGATACCAGCAGGAAGTCTTTTCCTAATTCCCACATTTTTTATCACTCCTAACTTTCCACTAAATCTTTTGCAGGGGTCGTCTGCTGTTTGATTATCATTTCATGCTTTTCTGTGAGCTTTGCCTGCTGTTCGATTGTTTCCATGTAGTCTGTACCGTTTCCCTTATCAATCTTTTTCAGCATTTTCAAGGTCGGGGCTACCTGCCGTTGCACCCACCGCAATGTACGGTCTAAGGTATAAGGCTCTGGCTTTGTCGTTAGTTTCAGACTTTGCCGATTATCCCCGATAAACCACGCCCAGCGGTCATTGAGTTTCCAGTCATTTTTTCGCTTGTCTGGTTCTTCATCAACAAACCGTACATACTGATTGATGATAGAAAAGGCGGTCTGCTCTGCGTCATAATACGTCAGCAAATCTCGTACTGCATAATAGGCACGTTCATTTCTAAGCCGTATCTCAAAACGATTGATAATGTCGGCTTCTTCAAGCGGTGTCCCTAACTTGACGTACTGCTCATAGTCCTTTTCATAGATACAGAAATACACATCTGATTTCAGAGAACCAAGATAAAGGGTACGTCCCATATATTCTCTGTCGTCCTCTCTGTGCTTGATAAGCTCGCCCGACTGGTAAAACTTATAACTTCTGGACTTTCCGATATATTCCCGTTTCCTGCATTTCTCCGCAAGCTCTGGTATATCCAAAATGCCCGTATGGTCGTTGATAGCAAGGTCGATACGCTTCATCACGCCACCGTCTACCAGTGCGTCCATGAGAAAGTCATACCAGCTTCTTTGCTGTGCCAGCAGGTAACTTTCAAACTGTCGGCAACCACGCCCTTTTAACTCTAAAAGGACACCTTTTTCTTCGTCAGCCGACGTATAGATAAAGATGTCCCCAAGAGAATAATGCTCCGTATAGCTGTAATGTCCGTAATCTTCATGGAGCATATAATTGATATTCAGTTTTAATATATCTTTGATGATGTGCTGTATATCCAGCGTGGGAAAACGAATTTTCACATAATCAAACAGCATGGTAAGCGGTGCTTCTGGATTGAACCTTGCCAGTTCTTTATGCAGAGTTTCCAGAAGCTCCTTTGACGGCTTCATTTTTCCGCTTTCTATCTTATTGAGATATTCTCTTGTGATACCAGAAGCCACCGCCAGCCTGCCTTGTGAGATACCGTAAGCAACCCGCTTCTCCCGTAATTCTTTTATCCATTGTTCTTCATTCAGAACCATACCCCCAATCTATAAAGTGTGAAGTTTTTTAAGGCGACTTCACAGCCGATTTTTGTTAGGAAACCATGTCAGAAGCCTTATGTTTCCTATGCTTTTTGTCTATTGTCTATTTGCAAACGTACCCCTCTGTTAGATACCGAGGGGTTT
>NZ_JBKWZF010000026.1:18912-26149 GCF_046991905.1 Finegoldia sp.
TTTTTGTCTATTGTCTATTTGCAAACGTACCCCTCTGTTAGATACCGAGGGGTTTAATCAGCGGACGGGACAAGTCCCGTCCGCCAAGAACGGAACTTGCGGTTGAGAACCGCAAAACCCGTCCTTGTCGTCCGTGTCTGTGTCCTGCTGTGAACCTTGTATGCCCTCATAGAGAACCGCAAAATCTATTCTTTCATCTGAAAGTGCTTCTTTCATTTCATCAGACAGTCCTCTAAGAAATACATTACATTGCAGACAAGACTTATCTAAAACTCGAAATCGAAAATAAATTATCCTGCTTTCAATGCAATGTCTGCTTTCCAACCTCATTCTAAACTTATGAGGAATGTTGATTTTTTCACGAATAACATCATCAATGATTTTATCTATCCTTGAATGAAATCGTAAATTTGGATTGACAGAATAATTTAAGAAACAATCTAACATATATTTCCTGCAATCCGCTGTAAAAATATCTGTATTCAAGCACAAACAGAGGTAATTTTTCTCTGTGGGTGTGTGATAAATATTTAATGTGTCCTTATTCAATCACATCTTCCTTTCCTTGTTGTTCTGGCATAGCTTGTCTTTCTTGTGCAAGCCTGCCGATAGTTTGTAAAAAATCATGTCCTTTTGGGACTAAAGGCGTGTAAAACTCACTTATAACACTTGTCCCCACATCACAGTAGCCACGCCCCTTGATACGTTTCTGGAAAAACTGCTTTTTCACATCTGAACCGAACAGCATACCGTAACCTAATTCGCTGATACGCCCCAATCCCACACGGAAATTGAAGTTATCTCTGATACCGTCCGAGAAATACTTTGCGTCTGGACGCTGGCAGGCAACAATAAGGAAATAACCTGCTTGTCGCCCTAACATAACGATTTTCTTTAACTGGCTAAGTAAGCTCACGCTTTCTTTTGTCCCCAGCATTTCAAAAAACGCCACATATTCATCAAAGATAAGAAAGCAGGGTGGCAGTCCCAGATAGGCGTAGTTTTCACCCGTCTTATAGTTCGGGTGTCGTTTCATTTCCTCGCTTCGCTGTACCATGCCCTCATAAAAGGCATTGACGCAATCTATCATTTCTTCTTTGGTATGGTAGACGTTTGGCATGACCGTTCCTAAGTCCGCAAGGTCGCTATTCTTCGGGTCTAAGATGTAAAGGACAGCGTTGGTATGCAGTAAGGCTTCAATGAGCGTCAGCAGAAAATAGGTTTTACCGCCACCAGTTCCACCAGCAATCAGAGCGTGAGGGAGTGCGTCATATTCCCAGACAAGATTTTTCATCAGCTTTAAACAGCCGTTTTCTGCCCGTACTTCATCAATGGTAATGCGGTTTGCTATCATATCATAAAGCAGGGTATATTCGATATAGCCGTCATGCAGGGTCTTGTCGGTCAGCTCACAATACAAGCCACTTTCCAATTTATCCTCTAACCGTAAAAGCTGGTCTTGATATTTTCCCAGCGTGATTTCACAGCGGATATGAAGCAGTCCCTTTTCCATTTGATAATAAATCTTTGGAAACCAGACGATTTTTTCCCTTGATCTGCTTTGCAGGTCAGTAAAAAAACCGCTGTCTTGTACGGTATCGGCTTCATACCACTTATTTTCCAGTATCATTCTTGCCAGCTTTTGACGGTGCAGTAGCTTCTTGAAACCGTCGTAACAGAAGCGGTAATACCCAAAAGCGACCAATGCACAAACACCAGTCGCTATCCCTATGGTTATGAAGTTGTAAGGGGAAAGCGTCAAGCCGTTCTCTAACAAGCTGAAATGCTCCCAATCGGTACACATGAGCTGTTTCATATTCAGTAACAGGAGAACCGTCACGAATATAAACAGAAGCATTCCTATGGAAAAGTGGTAGACAAGGTGCTTGTCGCTGGCTCTGATACGGTGTCCTTTGTTCCAAATCATACGCATAAATCAATCACTCCTTTCTGGGGATGAAAAAAGCAGTCAATCCTAAGACTAACTGCTTTGTGTGTAGGGATATAAAATTGTAAAACTAAGATTGCATTTCAGATATGGATTTGAAACCCCTCATAGCTGAAAATACCATTCCCTTGTTTTAATTTCCCTTCATTTGACAAGTTGTGAAAAGCTGTCTCTATCTTGTCAATTATAGTAACTGGAATAGATAAATGATGATGTCCTGGCAAAATTCGACTTATCTTTAAAGATTGAATTTTTCTAACAGACTTCCAAAATTCTTGTGGGTTTGTTGATGGATAAAAAGCATCAAGGCAACCGCTATATATCAAATCGCCGGAATACAGATATTTTCTATCCGCTTCATAGAAACAACAATGTCCAGGAGAATGACCGGGCGTGTGAATAACTACCAACTTTCTGTTCCCTAAGTCAATACAATCTTCATCATGTAAAATCATTTGCGGAACCCCTTGAAAAATCTGATATTTCTCTACATTAAAATCCGAGGGGAAATCACATGGATTGCACATAATATTGTTTTTTACCACTTGCAAAGGTATAGGGAATTTGACCGATAGCCATTCTTTTTCTGCTTCATGAACTGCAATAGACCGAAAATATTTATGTCCACCGATATGATCCCAATGAACATGAGTAGTGATTACTGTAACGGGCAGTTTCGTCAATCCATCAATAACCTCTCTGATGTTGGAAACACCTAAACCTGTATCAATCAGAATGGCTCTTTTTGTCCCACACAATAGATAACAATGTGTTTCTTCCCAGTGTCTGTATTCGCTGATGACGAATGTATCTTGGTCTATTTGTTCGACGGTAAACCAACTGTCCATATACTATTCTCACTCCCTAAAAATTTTAATTTGTCGCTTTCTTCATACCCATATTATAACAGTTCCGTATATCCTCTACAACGAAAATCTATTCAGCAAGTCTATTTTTTCGGTTGTCCCTGCGGTGCATGGTTTTGTGGATTGCCTGCGTTCTGGTTGCCTTTATTCTTCAACACAATATCCTCTGCCTTTACATACCAGTCCACATCTGCACCCGTATAGGTCTTTCGTGATACCGTATCGGCTACTGGATTGACAAGCTCCACGACTGCATTGTACGGAAATTCCCTTAACGGTACTTCTGGCGGTACAGACACGGGGATAATTCCACCATGCAGACTGCATTTCAAATCATAGATACGCTTTTTAAGCTGGGTACTCGGTGTCCCGTCCTCATTCTGCAAGAACACATCACGCACCGCTGTAAATTTTAATTCTCCAAATGTTTTCTCTCTGTCAATAACAAACCCGTTTGATAATCTCATAAATGCTTCACTCCTTTACTTTTCTTCAACTGCTACAATATCATCAGCAAGCAACACATAATCGGTATGTCCCATATCCCCGATTGCGTAACCTCTGCCGTATAACTTCGGATTGACAAGTTTTACTTTCTGTTCATACTTGAACTTCTTTTCGCCAGCCTGCACGGGAATTTCCACCACAACATTTTCGCCTTTCTGTACGTCAGAATAAAGGTTATAGCTTCGTCTGGCTATGACCTTGCGGTTGTTTTTATCCCTTTCAAAGATAGGCTCGCTTTCGCCTGCAAATTCAAGAGTTCCAAAAGACTGTGCCATATCTGGCACGACATATTTCATTTCCATATTGTTTTACCTCGTTTCTTTCTATTTTTGATAAATTGATTGTGATTTCTTATTCTGGCAGTTTGGGAAGTACCAGCAATCCCACAGATAGTAAAGGGTAAAATCAATGCTTCGCACCCTTGACTATCCGTGTTCTTGCAGGTCGTAAGCAGACAAGCCAGAATAAGCAAAAGTCTGCCGTTTGACAGCTTCGGCGGAGAGCGTGATTTTTCTTTCCTCATACCGTTACCGCCTTATGATTTCTTCATTTTACGGCGTTTGTAAAGATATGTTCCCGCTAATCCACCAGCAGACACAAGCAACATCACGACAAATGCCATTACATTTGTACTGTCGCCCGTTTTGGGACTGTCGCTAGGTCTGTTAGGCTTTTCTGGTGTCGGTGGTGTTTCGGGTTTCTCTGGTTCTTCTGGTTTTCCCTTAAAGGTAATTGTCTGTCCCTTATCCTCAATATCCTTATGCTCGGTAACTTTCTTCGGCTCGTCTGGATTGCTTAAATCGTATAATTCCTCAAAAGTTACAAGCTGTTTGCCGTCAAGAGAAGTAGCGTCAAAGGTAAAGGCAACTTCCACTTTCATAGTTTCGCTGTCAGCAGTAAACGTATAATCACTTTCCACACGCTTTCCATTGATAAGAAGTTCTGCATTTTCTTCTTTCAACATCTGCCAGCCCACAAGTTTGTACTGTGTACCGACTTCTAAGCCCTCTAAGGTTACGGTATCAATGATTGTAACGTCTTTTCCAGCTTCAAGCTCTTTGTTGCCGTCCTTATCGGTAGCAGTCGTATGTATCTTGATGATACGCTCTGTGATAAGTACCGTCTGCCCGTCGTCCTCAATGTCTTTGTGTTCCGCAACTTTTACGGGTTCGTCTGGATTGCTCAAATCATACAATTCTTCAAAGGTAACAAGATTTTTGCCACCTAAAGCAGACGCATTGAATGTATAGGAAATTTCCACTTTCATTTCTTCATCATCAGCGACAAAGGTATAATCGTTTTCTACACGTTTCCCGTCAATAAGAAGTTCTGCGTTTTCTTCTTTTAACATCTGCCAGCCTTTGAGCTGATATTTTGTGCCTTTTGTAAGTCCGTCTAATTTGACGGTATCAACAATCGTAACCTCTTTTCCTGCAAGGATAGTCTTTTCGCCGTCCTTGCTGGTCGCTGTGGTATGGATAGAGATTTCTTTTTCGTATTCATCAGTTAGCGTTCCTAAATCAATCACAAGGTTATTTCTTGATACCACGATTTCAAAAGGTGGGATAAGTTCAAAGCCTTTGTTACTATCAGAGCGTAATTCTTCAATGATGTAAGTATCATAAGGCAACGCCCCTTTGCTGTCGTCTGGTTCAGAAGTTCCAAACCACACACCGTCCTCGCTGGTCTTGCCTGCGTTGGTATTGTGCTTATGGGAAGCCCAGTCAGCAGAAGTGGAGAATTGCCCGTTATCATCAGTTACCACAACATGACTTTCGCCCGTCGTCTTGCTTGTGATCCTAAAGGGAACATCAGCAAGACGCTTATGTGTGCCTGCACCGATTTTCACGCCCTCAATATCTCCACGCTTAATCTGATTGTAGATAGAATGGGCTTCGTCGGTTAAGTCCACGATTTTTCCATTTTCTGTGATTGTAAAATCAATCGGTTTTGCACCGTCAGTCAAATATCCGTTTGGAGCTTCACTTTCAACGATACGGAAATTTCCATAAGGTAAGAGGTCAGCAGAAGTAGAAGCGATACCCTCAATATCGGTATGGATTGTCTTTACCACTTCATTTTTCTTGTATAGCTTGCCCTCAACCAATACCGTATTATCATTTAAGGAAATAATGTCAAAAGCAGTACCTTTCAAAGTGGCACTTCCTTGTGGTTTGGTATCGCTCGTTTCTAAATCTCTTTTCTGAATTTTCACACCGCCACGGATAACCTTGTCTGATACGGAAAACTGGTTACTTCCCGTCAATACAGCAAGATCGCCGTCCTCTGTAATTTGTGTAAGGTATAAGCCTTTTATCTGTTCAGACTTATCGCCAGCCTGCATATATGCACCGTCCAGCAAGTAGCCGTTTGGAGCTTTTGTTTCCTCAACAGATAGTGTTCCTAAAGGAAGAACCGCTTTGCCGTCCTGCATATAGAAGCTGTCGCCAGATACCTTGTAAGCGTCCGCTAATTTTGTGATGTAGTGGGTTGTACCGTCGCTGTCTGTTTCAGCGATTGTCTTTGTAACCCATGTACGAGTAGCTTCGGCAGGGAGCTTGTCTTTGTTATAGAAGCCAGCATAATACTTCCATGTAAATTCCGCACCTGCTAGAGAAGCGTTCCCCTGCGGATTGTCTTTCTGTGTTTCCATATCAATCTTGAAAAGCTCAATCAAAGTGTCCGTTACTTTTGGCGTATCTGATACTTTTAAGGTTGCTGTTTCGCCAGCTTTGATTGTCAATGGATAGACAGTTTTATCCACTTTATATCCTGCTGGTGCGGATAATTCCTTGATATAGACTGTGCCAGCCGTTACCTCTATAACATCTGTATTTCCATTTTCATCAGTCGTAAGGGTGGCAAGCTGTTTTGTGCAGTCCTTATCAGAAAAGACACCGTATGTTGCACCAGCGATTGAGTAATTCCCGTTACCGTCTGTAATGCTGGTATTACTGGAAACCTTTTGCAGTTTTGCATTTCCGACATTAAATTTCGCCCAGAATTGCCCCAATTCCTGCCCCTCGCCAGAGTAGATATAACCGCCACATTTATAGCGTCCTTTATTCTCTTTGACAAAGGCTTTTGCCCCAGCGAAAACCTCGTCCTGCGTAGCCTTTGGAATTTCATCATAAGAAGCTCGCACGTTATCACATTGCCAGCCAAGATGTACGCTCAATCTCTGCCAGACGACACATTGTTCCAACAGATAAACTTGTTTATAATTCAATTCCTTGTGAGCTTCGCCATACTGTTTGACATATTCTAAGGATAACGCCACATCTGAAATCTGGTCGGCACTCATACGGGTGCTTGCGTCAGTTCTGGTCTTGTAACCATTCTTAAAATCTGTGTTAATGTCAATACAATAAGCAGTTTCGCCCTCAACTTTCATCATGCCCTCATTGAATGTAGAACCGATAGAACCGTCATTCATTACTTTTTCAATGATACCGACACGCTCTGCACTTTCCGTCCAGTATTGCTTACTTTCTGCATGAACGGGTGTACTCGGTAAAGCAGTAACGACAGTTGCAAGAGCTAAGAAGCCCGTACACAATCGCTTTAATATCTTTTTCATAAGTCTAATGCTCCTTTCGTTTTGAGTAATAAAATAGCCGTCCAATAAGAACGGCTGGAAATAGAAAAGGAACGTCATGTTAGGCGTTCCATAGTCTATGAAATATTAAATTTTTCTTGTTTCAATACTGATGTGCTGTACCATATCTTTGCATATCTAAGAAAACTAGCGTATCAAGGCTCATTCGTTAGTAGTAAATAAGTAGTAAATTGATGTGTTTGTTTCCTTGAAAATGCTGATAGATACTGTGTTTTAGCGGATAATCAGATTTTTATTGTGTTTTTACCAAAAAAAATATATCGATGGAGTTTAAATCCAGGTCATTTGGCTGCCGAT
>NZ_JBKWZF010000027.1:0-23270 GCF_046991905.1 Finegoldia sp.
ATCATGCGCCGCCCTTATCTCTTCCTCAACCGTGGGGCAAGACGCTTGGAGCGCAAAATCGGCAGAACGGTTGCGGCTGGTGCGGCTGGCGGTCTTGTGGGCGCAGCGGCAGTATCACAATCCCGTAAGACGGACAATGCAAAACCAGCAGGCAGCGGTCATTCCAGACCAAACCATGACACTTCCGCCGATACGTCCAGCTTTGGGAAACGTGCCGGCGCAAAAGTCGGTGCGGTGCTTGATGGCAGGGAGCGCATGAAAGACAAAGCAAAATCTGTCGGTCAGCAGGTCAAGGATATGCCGACACTGGTACAGTATGCGTTACATAGCGGCGTGAACCAGATACAGGAAAACGTATCTGACTTCAAGCGTGGCATTGTGGAGGAAAAAGCGACCAGAAAACAAGGGCGTGCCAATAAGCAGGCGAAACACAGGCAGACCATTGCACAGAAACGCATGGCAATGGATAAAGTGAAACCGTCCAATGAATCAGCGACAAAAGGAGCTGCCCCATTGCATGAGCGACCAGTGGCAACGCCTGTACCTGCGAAAGTAGCTCCACAGGCAGCGGTTTCCAAAGGAGCGCAGACCATTAAGGAACGCCCTGTCACCACTACAAAGGGACAGCCGCCCGTAAAATCCAAAGAGCCTGTTACAAGGGTACAGGAGGTAAGGACGCAGACGGTCAGAGAATCCACTGCACCTGTCAGACAGCAGACTTCGCAGGCTGCCGCCGATACCACACGACAGACGGTGCAGCGTCACGAACACATACAAAGCGTACAGAAGAAACAGAAAAACAAGACAACCGTAAATAAGACAGACCATCGGGAAAGGCGGCAAGAGATGAAACTAAGGCACTTCGTTTTGTTCGGAGGTGTTTTATCGGTGATTATCGCCTTACTGCTGTTCCTGTTTATCGTTACCGCAGATGATAAAGAAAGCAGCACTTCCCACTTTGATTTTTCTGGACTGAACCTTTCTGAAGAAGTGCTGAAACATCAGCCGACGGTAGAAAAATATGCGAAAGAATACGGAATTGAGGACTATGTGAACTATCTGCTCGCTATCATGCAGGTGGAATCTGGCGGCACAGCAGAGGACGTTATGCAGTCGTCAGAATCAATGGGGCTGCCGCCCAATTCCCTTTCCACAGAGGAATCCATCAAACAGGGGTGCAAGTATTTCTCGGAACTGTTAAAATCCGCAGAATCAAAAGGCTGCGACATAGACACGGTGGTACAAGCCTATAACTATGGCGGCGGCTTTATCGACTATGTGGCAGGACACGGAAAGAAATACACCTATGAGCTGGCGGTCAACTTTGCGAAAGAAAAATCAGGCGGCGTGAAAGTTACCTATAAAAACGAGATTTCCATTAAGGAAAATGGCGGCTGGCGTTACAAGTACGGGAATATGTTCTATGTGCGGCTCGTCAAGCAGTATCTGGCTGTCCCCAGTTTCAGCGACGCTACCGCACAGGCAATCTTTAATGAAGCATTGAAGTATCAAGGCTGGAAATACGTCTATGGCGGCAGCAACCCTAATACGTCCTTTGATTGCAGCGGTCTGGTTCAGTGGTGCTATGGAAAGGCTGGTATCAGCCTGCCCCGTACCGCACAGGCGCAGTATGACGCCACCCAGCACCTGCCGCTGTCACAGGCAAAAGCTGGCGACTTGGTGTTCTTCCATTCCACTTACAATGCTGGAACGTATGTAACACACGTCGGTATCTACGCAGGAAACAGCAGAATGTATCACGCAGGAAACCCTATCAGATATGCAGATTTGACAAGCTCGTACTGGCAGCAGCATTTGATTGGCGCAGGACGGGTAAAGACAAAATAGAAAGGAATGGTGCTATGATATTCAAGAAAAAAGAGAAAGAATCGAAACCAAAAAAAGAGAAAGAATCGAAACCAAAAAAAGAGAAGAAACTGCCTGTGATGAAAGTAGGCACGCATAAAAAATCTGTGATTACTTTGTGGCTGGTGCTGCTTGCAAGCGTCAGCTTTGGCGTATATAAAAATTTTACTGCTATTGATATGCACACGGTACATGAAAAGGAAGTCATTGAACAGCGCATTGTCGATACCAACAGAATCGAGAATTTTATCAAAGGCTTTGCAAAGTCCTACTATTCATGGAGCAATACGCAGGAATCCATTGACAAAAGAACCGCTGCCATCAGCAGCTATCTGACACAGAGCTTGCAGGACTTGAATGTAGATACGGTTCGGCAGGATATACCCACAAGCTCTGCGGTGACTGATGTAACGGTATGGGAAGTAGAACAGGCTGGAACAGACGACTTTACCGTTGTCTACTCCGTAGATCAGACGGTAACGGAGGGTGAACAGTCTGCCAGATACACTTCCGCTTACATGGTAGTGGTTCATGTAGATAGCGACGGGAACATGGTTATCACCCAGAATCCGACCATCAGCAGCATACCGTCAAAATCCAGCTATGAACCAAAAGCACAGGAATCCGACGGAACGGTGGACGCTGCCACAGCGGAGGAAGTGACAGAGTTCTTGGAAACTTTCTTCAAACTCTATCCTACCGCAACGGAAAAAGAACTTGCCTATTATGTGTCTGGCAATGCCCTTTCCCCTGTGAACTGCGATTATGCGTTCTCGGAACTGGTAAACCCTATCCTCACCAAAGACGGGGAGCAGGTCAAGGTATCGGTGTCAGTGAAGTATCTCGACCAGCGAACAAAGGCAACGCAGATTTCACAGTTTGACTTGACGCTGGAAAAGGATAGTAACTGGAAGATTGTTAAGTAAAGTTGATTTTATATAAGAGAATGTATATAATTATTCTATCTTAAAGAGAGGTGGTTGAAATGAAACGCTGCATTGTTTTAACTGGAATGGTTATTATATTTTAGCAATGATAGGAGGACTTTAAATGACTATTCCAGAAAATAAAATTTATCCACGTACTGGGGATAAAGAAACAATTTATTTAAAAAATGTAATCAAAAATCCTAATATAGAAGTTGGCGATTACACAATGTATAATGATTTTGTAAATGACCCAACGCTATTTGAAAAAAATAATGTATTATATCACTATCCTATAAATCACGATAAGTTAATAATCGGGAAATTTTGCTCGATTGCCTGTGGTGCTAAATTCTTATTTAATAGTGCTAATCATACATTATCTTCATTATCAACTTATCCATTTCCATTATTTTTTGAGGAATGGAATTTGGATAAGAAGAATGTTACTCAATCATGGGACAATAAAGGTGACATTATTATTGGTAATGATGTATGGATTGGATATGAGGCTGTTATATTAGCAGGTGTAAGTATCGGTGATGGGGCAATTATCGGTACACGTGCTGTTGTTACCAAAGACGTACCACCATATACTATTGTAGGTGGTGTTCCTGCAAAACCAATTAAAAAACGCTTTTCTGACGAAACTATTTCATCATTATTAAGTATTCAATGGTGGAACTGGTCGAAAGAAAAAATCTCTAAAAATATAAAGGCAATACAGGCAGGAAAAATTGACGAATTACAATAACAAATGTGCTAGAAATTAAGGTGATGATATAATGTGTCAAAACAAGAAACGAAAAAATGATGTTTTACTCCATGCAAAGTCAGTAAATATATACGCAATTTGCATGGAGTAAGAAAGCGTAAATGCTGGCTTTGCTTTTAACAATAAGATGTTAAAGGAGTGAGCCTGCATGAAATATATAAAAGCAAACTCAATACTTCCTATCTCTCTGATTGAAGAATTGCAAAATTACATTCAAGGCGGTTATATTTATATACCATCTAGGAATGAGAATAAAAAAGGTTGGGGAGAATTGAGTGGCTATAAGCGTGAGATTGAAAAAAGAAATAAAAAAATCAGAATGGATTATAAACACGGGAAAAGCCTTGAAGAATTATCAAAAAGCTATTTCTTATCCATTCATTCAATTAAAAAGATAATATATAAGTAATTTTAGGAAGAGGTTTGCCACTGTGCGACCTCTTCTCTTTTATGTAAAAAATAAGTCTGTAAATAACATTATATTGTAGTGCTTACTTTGCAATGTTACTATTTTCAAGGAGGTGCTATATGGAAAGAAATTTAATTTTGGTTGATTCTATACCGACTATCGTTTGGGGCAAAAAATCGGAGAAAATATATATTTATGTTCATGGAAAAAACGGGAACAAAGAAGAAGCTCTTTTTTTTGCAAATATTGCTGAAAGAAAAGGTTATCAAACTATCAGCTTTGATTTGCCATCTCATGGCGAGAGAAAAAACAAAGATATAGAATGTAATATATGGAATGGAATACATGATTTAGAATGTATCTGGAAATATGTTCAATGTAACTGGGATAGAATTTATTTATATGCTTGCAGCATAGGCGCATATTTCAGTCTGCACGCTTATAAGAACAGAAATATTGAAAAATCTCTTTTTCTTTCGCCTATACTAGATATGGATTATTTAATACATAATATGTTTTCATGGTTTGATGTAAGCGAGAATGAATTAAAGGAAAAACAAAAAATCGAAACACCGATTGAAACTTTATCATGGAAATACTACCAATATGTAAAAGACAATCCTATTAAACACTGGGATATACCAACAGATATTATGTATGGCAGCAAAGATATATTGCAATCAATAGAAATTGTTCGTCATTTTTCAATGAAATTTAATTGCCAATTATACATAGCAAAAGAAAGTGAACATTCATTTATGAGTGATTCTGATAGAAAAATTGTAACTGATTGGATAGAGGGAAGTATTTGAATCTCATATTTTGTATAATTGCTACTGGATTAGTTGAAAATCTAATGTTTCCCATCATTTTGATGATTACCATTTCAATAGTTTGTTTTGAAATTGCAATAAAATTTTTTAGATGGAAATTTTCTTCCGTCGTGTTCTGGTATACTTGCCAGATCAACGACAAGAAGAAATTATGTATCATTTTAAAAAAGTTGTTGAAAATCATTTTAATTGCCCTTACTATTTACGTGTTGAAGTCGACATCAACAATTTTATTTTTGGAGGTAATGATTTGAAAATAGAAGAATTTAAAGATATTACAATCGCTTATATGCGTAATACAGGTGAATATGGCAAACAAAATGAAAAGTTAATGGAAGATTTTAAAGAGTTTTTGAGAAAGAACAAATTGTTTACAGAAGAAACCACTATTTTAGGGATTGCATTAGATAATCCTGCCCTTACACCTACTAATAGACTAAGATATGATGTAGGACTTGTCATAGATAAAAAATCGGAAATAAACCTAGCTACTCGCAAAATTGATGATGGGAAATATGCGATATTTGAGGTCAGTCATACTAAACAAGATGTGTTGCAATTTTGGAAAAATATCCAAAATCTAACCGCAGATTTATCAGTGGACGATAAGCGACCAATTATTGAACGCTATGTCTATAATAAAGTTGCTAATCATTTATGCGAATTTTGTATTCCGATATTATAAGGCAGGTGAATTTATTAAATGGATAAAGAAACTTGGGTAATGTGTCCTATTTGCAAAAATAAGACACGAACAAAAGTAAGACCAGATACAGAATTGATAAACTTCCCTTTGTTCTGTCCTAAATGCAAACAGGAAAGTATCATCAATGTAAAAAGACAGCAAATAACCATTATAGAGCCAGACGCTAAGACGCAGAGCCGATAACACTGAGAGTGCTTAAAATTCTTGGGTTATCGGCTTATTTTATTTGAAAGATAAAAAGCGGAGGATTACTCGTCCTCCACTTCCTTAGATTTTATGATTCCGTCAGCAACGCTTTCCATGATGATTAAATCTTTATCAGATAAGCTATCAAGCTGTTTTTCCAACTGTCGTCTTCTGGTGCTTTTCACTAGATCAGACGCAGGCAGGAAAAATTCATCAACGGAAACTTCCAGTAATGATACAAGGTCATAGAACACCTGTAAACTTGGGTGCTGCCCTTTATTCTCGATATTTGTTAAGTAACGAGGGTCAATCTCAATCATTGTTCCCACTTGTTCACGGGTCAAACCTTTTTTCATACGAGCCTTTTTGATGGCAAGACCAAAAGCTCTAAAATCGTATTTATCTTCTTTTTTACGCATATGTAATCACCTCACCACATTTTACTGTTCCTATTAATTTTCTGAAAGGTATAGTAAAACGTATTGTATGGTTTATTAGTTCCTATTATGCGTATCAAAATCAAAAAGTGCTGCCTAGCGGTAAATAAAAAAAACCGCTATCGGCAGTACCACTTTTGCGTACAAATATTTCATTTCTATTTAAATAGCGGTTAAAAGCCGCTTTTTCTTTTTTCCAGCAGAAAATAGCATATTGGTTTTTGTTTAGCGGCTCTAGGAGATAGCCGCATTGAAAATACCATATAGACGATATTCTTCGATTTATCCGTTACTGTCAAAAAAATCTTAACTTACATAACGGTACAATCTACTTTTGGATGTGGTTTTTTACATCATATAACAGGAATAATTCTTAAAGCACAAGAACAGCATTTTCATCATGCTCTTGTGCTTTTTTGCTGTTTAAAAATATTTTTCAAATTCTTTTCTGAAAGCGCAACAAATAGCTGCTGCGTGGGTAGCTACTGTGCGGAAAGGGGGATAGAGGGAAAACAACCCTCACTCACTCTCACGCAGAAAGGAGGTGAAAATATGAAGTCATCTTCTTTCGAGCAGGCTATTCAAGCACAGTTTGATTGCCTTACGAAAAAAGTCATCAAGAGAGCAGCAATGAAGTATAAGCGCAGTATTTCAAGACGTTTGCAGCATGAAATTCCTTTCTCTGATGTATCGGATTTGGAATTGAATAAAGCTGGCGTTTACGATAATTATTCCTGCGATTATACCGTGTTCAATGTTCTTGGCATGGAAGTACAAGTATCTGACGACCAGTTAAGCAAAGCTCTTAAATGTTTACCAGAGAGAAAGCGCAATATTATTTTGTTGTCATACTTTATGGATATGTCTGACGCAGAAATCGGAGAGCTTATGAACGTGGTTCGCTCCACTGTTTACCGTCACAGGACAAGCACTCTGGAAGAAATACGAAAAATGATGGAGGAGGAATAAGTGTGGAAAATAACACAAAACGTATACCGTTTGCTGTGATTGTGGCGGCTACCAATGGTGATGAAACCGCAATACAGGAAATCTTGAATTTCTATGACAGTTACATATCAAAGTTGAGCCTACGCAAATTGTACGACGAGTACGGTAATGTCTATATGGTAGTCGATTCTGAACTAAAAGGCAGAATACAGGCTGCGGTTATGGATATGATTGCAAACTTTGAGATTATCGTAGTTTAACAATTCTGACGGGCAGAGCTTTCCTCCCTTTCCCTCTGCTTGTCATTCTATGAAAGTCTATTATTCGATAGTAGATTTTCATAGACTGGCAAACACAGTCGAGTGGTCTTTGAAAACTGAATAAACAATCAGATACGTTTGATATGCAGCGAGCCGACGGATATTGTACGCCATGACCTTTCAAAACAAAGTGAGCGATTCATGCAATGATCCGTGAGCGACTTTTGGAATGGTCGTCCTGCCATGACCTGTATATCTGTATAATGATACACCCGTATGACACGGTTCACCCATCAGAATGGGAATGGTGAAAGTCCAGTGAGCTTTTCCAAAGCTATTTGATTGTTAGAAAAAAGATATTTTCAGCAGCAAAATGTATGTTCGCTTTTTGTGAAGTTATGCTATAATGATTTCATTAAGCGAGTGTGTTTTGTTGCTGTCACAAAGAAAGGAGTCTTTTTAGTGATAAGTGATACACAAAATGCACACCCTCTAAAAAAGGAAAAAAAGACTTATACAGTGGAGGAAATTGCTGAACAACTGAATATTAGTAAGAAAGCAGCTTATTCATTGGTGAAAAGCGGTCAGTTTCATTATGTCCGTGTTGGTAAAGTCATACGAGTATCAAAAATTTCTTTCGATAAATGGTTGAATCAAATTTGACTATTAAGGAGAGAAATTATGGCTACAATCAAACAAAGAAAATCAACTTTTTCCGTTATTTATTGGTACTTAGACAATACAGGTAAGAGAAAACAAAAATGGGACACGCTGGAAACAAGAAAAGAGGCAAAGCAGCGAAAAGCCTTCGTAGAATACTATCAAGAAAAATATGGTTATGTATTAGTTCCTTTAGAGGAACAATTTGCACGCCAGATTGAGGATTCAAAAAAAGAGCTGGAAGTTGCTGACGAGGAAATTACATTGCGTGACTTCCTAAAAATTTTCGTCAATCTCTACGGTACATCTAAGTGGTCGCCTAGCACATTCAGCAGTAAGGTAAGCAGTATTGAGAATTATATCAATCCGATTATTGGTGATTGGAAACTCAATGAGATTACAACAAAAGGCTTATCAAAATACTACAATGATTTGTTGAGCGTACCAGAAGTACCACGTTCAAACAGAAAAGCAACTGGTCGTTGTGTGCAGCCTGCGAACATCAAAAAGATACATGATATTATCCGCTGCGCCTTGAATCAAGCTATCCGTTGGGAGTAGATAGACACAAGCAAGAGAAATCCTGCGTCATTGGCGACTTTACCAAAAGTTCCAAAAGTCAGACGTAAAGTGTGGAGTATACAGACATTCCGTCAAGCGGTACAGGCTGCGGAAGATGATTTACTTTCCATCTGTATGCACTTAGCTTTTTCCTGTTCAATGCGTATTGGTGAAATTACGGGTCTTGCATGGGAAGATGTGATTATTGATGAAGAATCCATTGCTACGGATAATGCAAGGGTAATCATCAATAAAGAGCTTTCAAGAGTAAATGCTGCGGCTATGCAGAAATTGAAAGAAAAAGACATTATTAAAATCTTTCCTACACAGAAACCTCATTGTACGACAAGACTTGTTTTGAAAACACCAAAAACGGAAACAAGTAACAGAACCGTCTGGCTGCCTAGAACCGTTGCACAACTACTGGTACAGTACAAAAAAGACCAGCAGGAATTAAAAGAATTTCTCGGTAGTGCATATAACGATTATAACCTTGTCATTGCCTTAGAAAACGGAAATCCCGTAGAAAGCCGCATTGTCAGAGATAGGTTTCAAAAACTCTGTGAAGAAAACGACTATGAAATTGTGGTATTCCACAGCTTACGTCATTTGAGTACAGGTTACAAACTGAAAATGACAAACGGTGATGTAAAATCCGTACAGGGTGATACAGGACATGCAGAGGCAGAAATGGTTACAGATGTTTATTCCAAAATCATTGACGAGGACAGACGTTTCAACGCACAGAAAATGGACAAAGAATTTTATTCCACTCTCAATGAAGATACCAGCAATCAACCGCAAGATACTGGTTTTTCGGACAGCGATATGGCATTGTTGGAGCTGTTTAAATCCCTTTCGCCAGAGATGAAAGAACAGCTTTTAAAGCAAACACTCAAAAAGTAATTTTTCAAATGTGTTAGCAAATTTTCAAAAATCCAGAATTTTTTCATCAAAAATAAAAAAGTGTTAGCAAACCTACTTCCTTAAAAAGTCTTTATAAAGTATCGAATTGAAGTCATAAAGAAAAATAGCTCCCCTTTTCAGCTAGGATAGAAACGCCAGAATTAAAAAAGCTGAAAACCTAGAAAAATCAAGGCTTTCAGCGTTGTTTGTGGCGTCCCAGACAGGAGTCGAACCTGCGACGTTCCGCTTAGGAGTAGAACCATTTGCCAGCAGGCAGCTCCCTCTTAGTGTTATCTAATCCCTTTATTTCCTTGCTTGTCACGGATTCAAAATGTTATCTCGTACCGACCTGTGACTGCTGATTTTAAGGCGTTTTAGATGCTCCATTTAGCAAGCGATTAGCAAGGGAATTGAATTTAGGGAAATGTCACGCTGTAAAGCCTTTCCCGGTTAATACCTGCATTTCACAACTAATCCCAGAATAGTTTAAGCTGTTTGGATTTTCTAAGGTCGCAAATTGCGACCTCAAAGAGTTTCTCATTCCTCTGCTTCCAGTTCCAACCTTTGCAGGATGTCCTTGATGATGCCTGCATCTTGAATTAAATTGATTCCAAAACACTTTTTTCCTGCATCTTTCAATGATGCTCCTACATGATAGGCTGTCGCTTGGTCAAGAATCAAAAACCTGTCATGGAATACTTTGGTATATTTTATCTTCAATGTCGGGTATTGTGCATTGAAATTCTTAACATCGGCTTTCGTTAGCTTCGTCTGTTTCTGCGTATAAATTGTAACTGCAACATCAGACTTTTTCTTTGAAAGCAGATTCAATGTCCCAACATCCACATATCCATCTATGAGAGTGATTTCTATCTCTGCTTTTTGAATCAAATTCACTATCAAACTGAACGCATCATAAATCTGTCCGTCAAAAAATACCTTTTGGCTGGATTCCTCATGTTCGGATATGTACTCAAATATCTGCTCTAATTTCTCGTCTGTCTGTTTCTGATATTCTAATTGCCGTAATTCTACTGTGCTGATACGTTCAAAAAGCAAGGCATTATTAGCTATAAAACGCCGCATCTCTACAAAAGATTTCATTATACTAATGCTTACTTGTATAGCTACATCACTTCGTAAAACAGCAGACAACATGGCGATTCCCTGTTCCGTAAAAACATAGGGTAAATATTTACGATGTTTCCCTCGACCATCATTTTCGTTTAAGGTCGCAAATTGCGACCTTAAAGATTCTGTTTCTTCTGCGGTTAGTTGAAAACGGAATTCTTCTGGAAAACGAGCTATATTTCTTTTCACTGCTTCATTGAGCCTTTTAGTTTCTACTTGGTATAACATCGCTAAATCACTATCTATCATAACCTGCTGATTACGAACAACATAAATCATGCTTTTTATATCAAATTGAGTTGTTTCAGTATTTGGCTCTTGGACACTGTTATTAACCTCTACTAAAGTTTTTTGTTCCATATCTGCCATCTTTATCATCCTTTCCATTTTGAAGTACCAGATTGGAACCTCAAACTTTATGTATTAGTTCTGACTGTTTCTCCTATACATTTTTTTCTATCAAGCATCCATCCGTATATCTTTTAACCGGTATATTTCTAATTCTTTAATCTGCGGAATTAACTTCTTCGCTTTTTTGTAGACATCTGCTTGAAAATTTTCTGTGATAACAGCATCAACATAAGGTGCAATACTACTAATCAATACATCCATTACATCATTTGGCTTTATAGTCTTTTGAGTTTTAAAAATACGCAAAAACTGTGAATATTCCATCATCCTTGATGCAGGTAGCTTTGATATATCTATATTAGAAGTAACAGGGATACCAAAATTAACTAAATCTTTTACAACAGTTTGTGCTTCATGAAATTTATAAAATTTATCATCAATCATATTTAATGGCAAATGCTGCTGTTTTAACATCCATTTTGTATTATCTCTTTTAAACTCCCAGTCTTTAGCAATAGAGGGGAAATTATTTATTTCTGAATGAATAGTATCCATTAAACTTGTCTGATTTACAAGATTATCAAAAAAATGCTTACAGTTATAACCTATTTCTGTTGAAAGTGGAGTAAACGCATAAGCAACTTGATTGGTAATCTCAAAAGGTATTCCTTTCGTATAACAATCAACTTCCACTTGAAAAATACTCTTAGCTGGAAAAGTCATCAGACAAGGAATTATCGAAAAGTATTCCAAAAATTTCTCATAAATATCTTCATAAGGCATCAATTCAATCACATTATAAATTGAAAAACAGGGGGCATAACTGCTTTCACCAGTAAAAAAAGTTTGGAGAAATCCCTTTCCAGAAAGATTGGTATTTGTAACTATTTCCCTTAATGCGTTCGTATCTAATAATATTAGCTTATAAGTGTTCTGACCTATTTTCATTTTAACCTCATCCAATCATTATAATAAATCAAATAAAGACTTTAACAAGATTATACTCTATTCTTGTCTAAAGGAAAAGACTTATTACTCCAATTTGATTCACCGAAAAATCAGTCAATAAAAGGCAACCTAAAAAAGATTGCCTTTATAATCCTTATAAGTTTTTTGCAAGTGATTTCAGCAACGCCGCCATCTCTGGATTGGCAAGCAGCTTTAGAAGCATTTCTTGGTCTGTCTGCGATGCCGTTTCAGCCTTTGTTTCTTCCTGCACTTCCTCCGCAGCGGGAGCATTTTTGCTTTGGTAAAATTGTTCTTCAAACCTCTGTGCATTTATCCGTCTGTCATCGTCTATAATATGGGAATACACATCAGCTACCATCTTGACCTGTGCGTGTCCAGAATCGCCCTGCACGGATTTCATGTCGCCGCCGTTGAGCTTCAGCTTATAAGTGATGCTTGAATGGCGGAAGCTGTGAAAGACGACTGGCGGCAAATCATTATCCTTAATGAGTTTTGCCAATGCCCGATTGATGACCTGTCCCTCAATGGGTCTGCCGCAGGAAGAAGCAAATACCAGATTGAAGTCCATATATTCCTCCCCGAACAGCTCCTTGAGGTTTTCTATATCCTCATGCCTTTTCACAAGCATTTCCGCAACCGTCTTAGGCAGGAAAATCTTTCGGATACTGGTCTTTGTTTTCGGCTCTTTCAGCACCAGAGCAGTGTGTGTGTGCTTGCCACCGCAGGCGGGAACTTGAACATTACACCCTTTTCGCCTAACTGTTCCAGAGCATTGCGGTTGACACGTTGCAGCTCCTTATTTACGAAAATGTAAGCACAATCGTTCTTAATGCTCCGTTCGGAAATATCAATACAGTCCCAAGTCAGACCGAGCATCTCTCCCATACGCAGGGAACAGGAAAAAGCAAGGTTTAACGCCAGTGACAGGTTATCATCATCGCAGACCTCCAATGCCTTAAATAAGGTTTCGACTGTCCATATGTCACGCTCCTTGTGTTCTTCTTTCGGGAGAGTGGCATTTTGTACGGGATTCCTTGACATCAGCTCCCATTTTACACCTTGATTGAAAGCATTGCGGAGCAGTTTATGGATTTCCCTTACTGTATGGGCTGTGAGGTATTCATGGTTCGGCTTGCGGTTGTTGACTACCTTTGCCTTAACAGTCAGCAGGCTCTGGTAATATTTATCCATCGTCCTCGGTGTCACCTCTTCCAGTTTCATATCCCCGATAATCGGATTGATATAATTGAAAATCAAACTTCTTCTTGCTTCATAAGTTGACATTGCCCAAGTGTTCACACCGTAAATGGACATATATTCTTCAAGCAGGTCGCTGACGGTACTTGCAGTAGGGATGGTAAATGTTCCTGTTTCCTGCTCAAATTCTACCTGCACCTTACGCTTTTTTGCTTCAGCATTGGTGGCAAAGGTTTCCCATTTCTGCCTTTTCACACCGTTTTCATCCGTATAGGTATAAACTACGGAATAACGGTTCTTTCTCTTTACGATTGATGCCATGCTTTCTCACCTCCTTACATTGTGCTGTCGAGCCAAGCGTCAAAGCTGCTTTTTACAATTCGGATGCCGTTGCCCATGCGGATGCTCTGAAACAAATTCTTCTTTATCAGTGCGTAAGCGGTAGGTCGGCTTATGCCAAGTATCTGCTGAATTTCCGCAACGGAATAGCTTTTCTTGTTCTGGGCGGTCTTTAAAACCCCGTCCATCTCTGCAATATGTTCTTTCATAAGTCTATAACCTCCTTATGTACGTCAGCTTTTATGTAATAGGTCTGGGATTGATACCATTCCTCAAAGCTGTCTTTATAAATCCTTGTAGCCTGCCCCACCCGTGCGGTACGGAACACATTTTTCTTTAACAGCTCGTAAACGCTGCTATCAGAAATGCAGAGCAGCTCTGCCACTTCCCGAACAGAAAATGTGATGCCTGTCCAGTTCTTCCCTGGGGGAGTGCCGTCAACCTTTTTATAATGGAGCTGATTATCATACCATTTTTCAAAGCTGTCCACTATCACACGCATTTTTCCTGCAATAATGACTGTTTCAAAATATCCTTTCTTTACAAGCCAGTAGGAATCTGTTTTCCCAATCCCAAGCAACAGCCGCATTTCCGTAACGGACATACTTTTCTTATTCATCAGCCTGCACCTCCCTCTGGAAGCCAAGCCATCTGTCAAAGCTCTCTTTAGATATACGGTAATTCCTGCCTACTTTGATGCAATGGAAACAACCCTGTTTTACCAAATCATAGGCGGCTGTCCTGCTTATGCCTAAGATACTGCGTATCTCGTCTACGGTATATACCCGCTTCTCGTATGTAGTAAGAGGGGGAGAAGTTATGCTGCCCCCAACTGTTTTATTTTTGCACATTGATTTACCTCCGTGATGTTTATATTCGGCTCGTCAGCCGTTGCAGCCTGCTATATAGCCAAGCATCTTTGCTTGGCTATATAGTATTGCATCACGGGTCAAATGTGAAACGTACAAAATCAGCTTTTCAGACGGATTCGCACACTTGACAAGAGTTCATTTCATTATCAAGCCATTCATCAAAACTCTTTTTCGATATGCGGATATTTCCACCTATGCGGACGCTGTGGAACACCCCCGACTTAACAAGGTTGTATGCGGCGTTCCTGCCTATGCCCAAAATGTCTTGTATCTCATCTACCGTATAAATCCGTTTCTCATACGGCAGTGGAATTTCTGTTTCTTCCTTATTTAATGCTGTAATCCTATCCTCAAACATTCTCTGCCCTCCTGTCTGCTTTCTGCATATTCTTAACGCCGATGCTGATAAGCAGGGGTAATGTGATTTCATCCATGCACCGCTCATCAAGCTGTGCCATCCTCTCTTTCAGCCGCTTTTTATCTATTGTGCGTATCTGTTCAAATAAAATAATGGAATCTGCGGGAAGCCCTGCTATTCCATCCAAACAAAAATGTGTCGGCAGTTTTCCTTTTTTTGGTCTGCTCGTAATGGCGGCAATAATGACTGTCGGGCTGAACCTATTGCCCGTGTTGTTGGATATGATAAGTACGGGTCGTGTGCCGCCCTGCTCCGAGCCGATAACGGGATTAAGCTCTGCGTAGTAGATGTCGCCACGCTTTATAATTCTATCCATAGTGTATTGACCTCCTATTTGGATTTAGGCAGATATATCCTGCCTATGTAGCAGCCAGACACAAGGAAGCATTTAAGGTCGGGAGAGCATAAAACAAGCCCTGTTTTCCTCTTTACTGCCGTATGGCATCAAGGTATCCCCGTAGGGGATTCCATAGACCGCCTTGCATCTGGCTTTATGATAAAAAGCATTTTCTATTTGTCCTCGACACCCCGAAAATGCCATTGCGATAAACGCAAGGGAAGTCGCCAAACGGTCAGCAGCGAACTGACGCCACGGGAGTTCCACCCCAACTGTCGGTCTGACAGAGCCGCCTAATGCTATAAACATTCAAGACGGGAGTACCATTATTCTCTTTGCGGGTTATGGCGGAATCGGGAGCTACCCGATATTTTCAGTCGGTATTTACCGCTCGTTGCCTTTTGGCAGGTCATGGCGTACCGCTGCACACGCTTATGCTCTCACAATCACAAAGAGGAAGTGTTTGACGAATGAGTATTCAGTTTTCAAAGAGCTGTCCCGTTTTCGTTATACAAAAGAAAATGGGGTAAAGGCTTTTTTTGCCTTACACCCCATAGTCCTCGGCAACGTCCGTTTTTGGACGCTACTTTAAAATTTTTTTAATTTTTTCTTTGAGCCTGTTCACACGCTTGTAAATTGCCTGTTCGGTCATCCCAAGCAACGACGCTATATCATGTGTAGAATAGCCTTGCATTTTCATCACAATGATTTGCAGGGTAAGCCTGTCCACCTTAATCAAAACATGATATAGATGCTGATTTTCGATGCTGTCAAGAAAATCCTCTACCGTCTTTACTTCGGGCTGTGCCGCATCCTCGGCAAATTCTTCAAGATATGTACCTGCATCTTTTAGCCTGCGGTAATACTTCCTGTCAGAATTAAAAACTTCCCAATCGTGAGTGTGGAGCTGCTCGATAGTATCCTCGCTGACACCCAAGCTCCGTAACTGCTTTTCTTCGGCTTCTTTCCAGAGCCGCCATTTCCTTTCTTCTCTGCCATAATTGAATGACATTTCCTTTACCTCCAATCTGAATTTTTTTGAAAATCCAGATTGGCAGGCGGCGAACGGCAGTGGGCGTTAGAAACAACCTTGCGACGTATTACTGCAAAAATCGACAAAAGAAAAACCGCAAAGGCTGTTAGACCTTTACGGTTTATGGAGATTATATTTCTAATATATAGAAATTTGACTTCTACTCGCAGGGTGCAAAGCTCCCTTGTGCTGATAAGGATTTTTTTAACGGTTTACCCGTCCATCCTTTATGTGGTATATGTAAATAGAAGTTGCTGCTTGCAAGCAATAAAAATCCCTCCAAACTTCCAAAAGCGAAGTCGGAGAGAGGTCAGAGCATGACAAATTAGCTCACCGAAACATCGTTTTTTTTATTCGGTGGGCTTGTCCTACCTGATAGAAAGAGCCGATGCTCTGTGATATTCACAAATTCATCGGCTCTGCGTCTAAAGCGTCTGGCTCTTTAATGACAATTATTTGTAAATCCTTTACTTCAACCAAACTTTCTTGTTTACATTTGGGGCAATATAAAGGGTAATTTCTTAAGACTGTATCCTTTCTGATTTTGTTGCGGGTTTTGTTACCGCAGATAGGACACAACATCCACTCACATTTAATCGCAACCATCTCCTTTACATTCCGAGCTAAAATCTCCATATATAAGATATTAAATCTCTATCAACAAGAAATTTTATCTCGTTTAATAAGAAACCACATTTCCGTACAATTATAGAATGAAAAATTTATATGTACGAAGGTGGAAAATATGAATACTATCAAAAATTTCGATTTTATGGCACTAGGTCAAGCAATAAAAAATGCTCGTGAAGCTAAAGGAATTACCAGAGAGCAATTAGCTGAAATTCTTGACCTTGCTCCAAGACACATTCAATCTATTGAAAACGAGGGACAACACCCAAGTTTTCAACTATTTGTACGTCTGATTACTATGTTTGATATATCGGCTGACCAATACATCTTTCCAGACAAGAAAACAGACAAATCAACTATTCGTAGACAGATTGATACTGTACTTGACACATTCAATGATAACGAACTTACAATTATTAAGGGTACTATCAATGGAATCTGTGCCGCAAAAGGGCAGACGAAAGAGTAACAGCTTTCGTTTGCTTCCTACTTTATTCGAGAGATTTTAAAGAGTATCTGACAATTCCGATATTCTTTTTTCAATCTCTTTGATTACTGTTTCAAACATAGAATCACTTTCTCCTGTTGGGTCTGGAAGTCCCCAATTATCATCAAAGGCTCTTCCTATATATGGACACCCTACGTCACATCCCATTGAAATCGCAATATCGGGCGTAGGAATATCTGAAATCAATTTAGAATATTGTTCCTTTTCCATATCAATTCCATAAAGTTTTTTCATAATGCGTACAGCATCCTTATTGATTTGAGGTTTTGTTTCTGTTCCTGCGGAATAAAAGTCGAACTTTTCCCCTGCAAAATGTTTTCCAAGAGCTTCTGCTATTTGACTTCGGCAGGAATTGTGTACGCATATAAACGCTATTTTTTTCTTATTCATTTTTAAACCAACCTTTCGTATGATTTGCAATTCTTACAAGGAATAGCATAACAGGCACTTCCGTCAATACACCTACTGTAGTAGCCAATGCTGCGGGCGAACTCGTTCCAAATAAAGCAACTGCGACTGCAACTGCAAGTTCAAAGAAATTTGATGCCCCTATCATGCCCGCAGGAGCGGCAATATTATATGGTAATTTTAAAAATTTACAAGCTATATATGCGATTGCAAATATTAAAAGTGTCTGTAAAATAAGCGGTACTGCAATCAAAATAATGTGTAACGGATTCTGTAAAATAGTGTTTCCTTGAAAAGAAAAAATCATTATTAACGTCAATAAAAGTCCGACACTTGTAGCATTGTCAAATTTATGTGTAAAAGTGTTATCAAAATAGTCTTTGCCCTTTTTCTGAATAATAAGATAACGTGTGAACATCCCCCCTATAAGCGGCGTAACTACAAATAATACAACCGAGAGAATAAGTGTATTCCACGGAACTGAAACTTTCGATACACCTAGTAAAAATTTCACAATCGGTACAAATGCTATAAGAATAATAAGGTCATTTGTCGCTACCTGCACTACGGTATAGGCAGGATTTCCTTTTGTCAAAGAACTCCAAACAAAAACCATTGCCGTACAAGGTGCTGCTCCAAGCAGGACAGCCCCTGCAAGATATTCCGTTGCAAGTTCTGGTGTTATAAATTCCTTGAAAATCACAAAAAAGAATACACTTGCAATGCCATACATTGTAAAAGGCTTAATAAGCCAATTTGTTGCCCAAGTAACAAATAATCCCTTCGGATTTTTACCAACATCTTTTATACTTTGAAAATCCACTTTCATCATCATGGGATAAATCATCAGCCAAATCAATAATGCCATTGGAATTGACACTTTAGCATATTCAAATCGGTTAAGGAAATTAGGGATGATTGGCAAATACTTGCCAATCAATACCCCAATTACCATGCAGAGAATTACCCATACTGTTAAATACTTTTGAAAAGCACTGATATTACCTTTTTCCTTACTCATAAAATATCTCCTTTAAAAGCCTAATTTGTGCAATAACTTTTCCACATCTCCGCTTTTCAAAACCTTTCCCATAGAAACAACCTTTTCATTTACTACAAGGGCGGGCATACTCATTACACCGTATTCCATAATTTTTTGCATATCGGTCACATATTCTACTTCTACGGATAATCCCATTGCTTTTACTGCTTCTTTAGTGCTTTCCAGTAAAGCATGGCAGCTTTTACATCCAGAACCAAGTACCTTAATGCAACAGATACCATCTTTTGCTGCATTGCAGCAATCATTTTCGATTTTATCACTTTCGCTCGTTGAGCATCCACCGTTGCAAGCACAAACTGGCTTTTTGTTTTCCTCCTCTTTGTTCTTTCCTAAGTTAAATAATGCCATAATGTTTACCTCCATAAATGATATTTTTGTTAAAATGCAAGCCAAAACATATATAAACCAATCAGTAGAATTACAGCCCCTATTACAATTTTCAAAATAGTCGCCGTCTTTTTATAATTATCACTACTGTTGATTTTTTGAATAAAACCTACCGATGTTCCTGCTACCATGACAAGTGTACTATGTCCAATGGAATAAAGTAACATCAGTATGATACCCCATACAAGATTTCCCTCCCCTGCCACAATAGCCAACATAGCAATAAGTACAGGAGTTGAGCATGGGGATGAAAATATACCTCCAAGAATACCCGCCAGAAATGCCCCTATAAATCCTCTCTTTTTATTCTTTGATAATAAATTTATTGATGGGATAAAATTAAATATTTCCCATATTTGTAGAGCCATAAGCACCATCAAAACGCCAAGTAACAAATACCAGATAGAAGATGATGTTCCCATTAATCTACCCGCCGATGTTGCTATTATTCCTAACAGAACAAAAGTAACCGCTGTTCCAAGTGAAAATATGGCAGAATATATAAACGCTCTTTTTGTATTTTTTTCACCGACACCGCCAACATAACCAATTATAAGCGGTACATTCGACAATGAACAGGGTGTTACAGAAGTCAATATACCAGCAAGCAAAGTAAGAACAGGGGCAAGCCACACGTTGTTTCTAATCATTTCCGCAATCTGAGAAAGCAAACTGTCAATCATATCTACTCAACTCCCATCTCTGCAAAAATTTGTCGCATTTCTTCTTCTGTGATTCCTCCTTGATGAACAGTAAAAATATGTTCATTGCTTGCTTTGTCTGAATACATATCAAACTGCACTTTTGAAGCAAGGATGTCGCTTGGAACAAAGGGTGTACCATCAGCATTAAAGAAAACTTGTGTTGGTATCACTTGTATAGGGAATTTATCTACTCCCTCTGTATATTCCCATACATCCATAAATTGTACTGCCGCTTTACCCTGCCATTCATTATTAAGTGTTTTAAGGACAGGAGCCATTTGTTTGCATGGAATACATGAATCAGAACCAAAATCAATGACCGTAGGGACACCATACTGCTTAATTTCCTCCAAATCAACAGATGTAATCTTTAGTGAAAAAGTCTTATCTGTTTGGTTATCACTATCAATTACAGATGGAGAGTTCTGCGTATTTTTTATAAAGAATATCCCAACGATAATTGCAACAATTAAAGTGGAAACAAGTATTTTTACTATCAAAGGCTTATTCTTAACCATCAACCCATCTCCCTAAATAATTAAGTATTGTATTGCATTAAAGAAATAACCTACAACGATAATACCAATGCTACAAATAGCAATAAAAACACCAAGTAATTTTGGCTTAACTGCTTTGCGGAGCATAATCATTGACGGTAATGATAATGTTGTGACACCCATCATAAACGCTAATACAACACCAAGCAATGCCCCTTTACCGAGTAGTGCTTCGGCAATCGGAATTGTACCGAAAATATCTGCATACATTGGAACACCTGCAATAGTAGCAATAACCACACCAAACGGATTATTATCACCAAGAACCTTTACAATAAAATCTTCTGGTATCCAATTATGAATAAAAGCACCAATGCCAACACCAATAAGAACATAAGGGAATACCTTTTTTGCAGTTTCCAAAACCTGTTCCCAAGCAAACTTCATACGTTCTTTAAAATGTAATTCCTCCTGTGCCACATCAAGGGCATGACCGTTCCTAATATAATCTTCAACTTGATTTTCAAGGTGTAATTTTTCAATAATTGTACCGCCCGCAACTGCAATAACCAATCCAAGCACTACATAAATAATTGCAACTTTCCAACCAAAAATACTCATAAGTAATACCAGTGAGCCGAGGTCAACCATTGGTGATGAAATAAGAAATGAAAATGTTACGCCAAGCGGTAAGCCTGCACTTGTAAAACCAATAAATAGTGGTATTGAAGAACAGGAGCAAAAAGGTGTCACTGTACCGAGTAAAGCTGCAATTATATTTGCTCCGATTCCATGAAAACGTCCTAAAATCTTTTTGCTTCGCTCTGGCGGAAAATAGCTCTGTATATATGAAATAAGCAAAATTAAAACACCGAGTAGCACCATAATTTTTATTACATCATAAAGAAAAAACTGAATACTTCCTCCGATTTTTCCAGATGTATCTAAACCGCAGGCGTTAAGCAGGTTACTAATTAGTCGGCTTAACCATCCCATACCAAGAACTTCATTCTGAAAAAAATCCCATATTGTTCTTATTGTTCCCATAATTAAAACTTCCTTTCTTAGATAGTTATATTGAAATATGTCGATATGTTGTCCTTTTTGTAAGCCGTGTGGAAAAGCAATTTTTTACTTATCACAACACGACTTATTTTCCGTAGCAGAATTTACCTTTGTCATCTCTTGCAGACAGTTTATCGCATATTCTGTTCCCTCTGATGAAATGGAGTAATACATCCATTTACCCTCTTTTCTTCCAATAACAATACCAGAATCACACAATATTTTCATATGATGTGACAAAGTGGGCTGCGTAACGTGAATTTCCTCAAGAATTTTACAGGCACATTTCTCACCAGAACGCAAAAGTTTAATAATACGGACACGGTTTTCATCACAAAATGCTTTGAATATTAAAGCTATTCTTTTTTCATCTGTATTCACTTTATCACCTCCAATAGATGAATGTCTATATGTTATTATATTCATTACATAGATATTTGTCAATATGTTTTTTAATTTTTTATGTAAGGCAAAATAACCAGAGAAATAAACCTCTGGTATTCTTTTGCCTTTTTCCTAATAAGCAGGTAAACCGTAACCGTAAATTGAACTGCTCCCGACTGGATAGCTCTGCTGTTTGCAGGCATCCCCAGAATTGCCCTCCACGGTGTAGACCGTGCCATTCTCGCATTTCTCCACGATTCCCACATGGTCGATTGAGCCGTCATTTCCCCAATCAAAAAAGATAAGGTCGCCTGCCTGCGGCTCATAGTTTTTGTCCTGCCATTGCCCCCTGCCTTTGAACCAGTTTACACCGTCCGAGCAGAGGGAAAATTTCGGGATAATGCCGCTTTCCAGATAGCCGCACTGTTCACTGCACCACGAAACAAAACAGGCACACCATTCCACACGCCCGTCAAAGCCGTACCAGCTCCAATAAGGCTGTCCGCCCTCATTGCCGAGCTGCGTTAAGGCAACCTCCACAATGGCTTGATTGCCGCCGCTTGTAAATGCCCGTCCGTATGGGTAATAGCGTAACACATGGGCGGGGTACTGCGTGTCGCCGTATTTTTCCCAACCTAATCGTTGTGCCTGCATAGCAGAAAATTCCACCGCATTTGCATAGGAATAGCCGCCGTAGTTGGTCTTTGCCCATGAGATATAGCCGTTGCCGAAGTTATAGCCCTGCAAGGCGAGCTTGATACGCTCCATGTCAATCGGGCTTTCCACCTCGGCTGATGTGAGGGCGGCTTTTAATTCCTGCACGCCGCACTCGATGGAATATTCGGGGTCTTTGATGCCGTTCGGCTCATGGGGGTATTTCTTGTTGAAGCTACCCTCCGCCGCCTGCATCGGGTCGCTGCCCTTTCCCCCAGATTCCTGCATCATTACCGCCTTGATAAGCTCCACATATTCGGGGATTCCGTACTGCTTTGCATATTTCTGTATCAGCGGCGTATAGGCTTCCACTTCCGCACTGACAGGGGTATAGGAAGTGCTGTCGCTGCCGCCGCCAAACAGGGAAACGGCACACCCAAGCAGGACAACGATAAGGATTATCAATACGGCAACCCAGCCGCCTGCGATTATCGCAGAAATAAGGGCTTTCGTCCCTGCTATGATTGCCTTAACCGCAGCAATGGTGGCTCTGACCGTCGCTTTTGTTGCTTCGGCTGTCGCCTTTGCCGTGGCTTTTGCGGTCTGTGCTGTTTTCTGGGCGGCTTTGGCAGATGCTTTTGCCGTTTTCTGTGCCGCCTTTGCGGTCTGCTCCGTGGTCTTAATCGTCGTCTTTGATGTCGCCTTTGCGGTTTTTACGCCTTTTTCCGTCGCCTTGACCGTCCCTTTTGCTGTGGTCTTGACGGTTCTCTCCGCATTTCTGGCTGTGGTCTTGATAGTCTTTTTCCCCTGCTGTCTTGTCTTTATCAACTGGCTTGCCCCTGTCTGGGTC